>NZ_LXTU01000001.1:0-36803 GCF_001683935.1 Rothia sp. ND6WE1A
GGATGGGGTACTCTTAAAGAAGTAAGCCTGCATATTATTTTCACGACGACATAAGGTAACGATGCGCGATACAGAACAGATGCCCTCAGACCAACGCCGTCTGGTGGTTGCGGGAGCATCAGTAGTGGCAGTCTCCTATGGAATGGCGCGCTTTGCTCTGGGGCTGAGTACCCCGCGCATCGTAGAAGATCAGGTAGCCACGAGTGCTGAAATTGGTCTAGCGTCATCGCTTAGCTTTCTGACCTATGTGCTTGCTTGCTTCGTAAGTAGCCGGCTTTTGAATAGCGGTCGATGGAAAACAAGTGTTCTTCTGGTGCTTCTTACCGCAACAGTTGGAACTCTGATGGTGGCGATGTCGTCGTCTGCCCCCTTATTTATGAGCGGAATTGGTGTGGCTGGAGCTGCCGCAGGTTTCAGCTCGGGAGCTATCGCTTATAGGTTGGCGCAAGAAATTTCCCCTGCCCAAGAGGCTCGTGCGCAGTCGATTGCCAATGCGGGTACGGGAATTGGTGTTGCAATTTCTACCGGCATATTGCTGGCAGTTTCCAGTTGGAGGCTCGTCTTTGTGGTGGCTGCGGTTTTAGCCTGCGTGGTGTGTTTATGGTTTTTGAGACTCAAAACTTCCTCACCTGCGACGGCGGCAGGCGGTTCGAGCGACGAAGCCCGGGGCGAATGGCGTGCCCTTCTCTTTCCAATTCTGTTGACGATTTTGATGGGTGCAGGAAGCTCCGTCTACTGGACCTACGGGCGCGCATTAGCTGAGGAGCAAGGCGGTCTGAGCGATTTTCAGTCTCTACTGTTCTGGGGCGCTATCGGGGTGGCAGGAATTGGTGGCGCGTTAGCGGGTGATGTGGCATCAAGAATGGGATTAAAACTTTCATGGACCCTTTGTTCGGTAATTCTTGGCCTTTCAATTCTTTGCCTACCGCTATGTTCCAATGTGGTTTTCGCTGTTCTTTCGGGCGCATTGTTTGGGGCGTTTTATACCGTGGTTACCGGTTTGACGATTGAACTCGGCCGTCAATCGTGGCCCCGTGCTGTAGGTGCGGCAACTGGTATCCTTTTCGCTACAATCGCGGTAGGACAGACCGCCGGGTCGATGCTCAACGGGCTTGCGCTGACCAATCTCAGTATGGAGCGTCTCTTTACTCTCGGAGGAGTCGCAACCCTCGTGGCAGGAGCGCTAATCTGGGGAATGAAAAAGAAAACAGACCCCTCTCCCTCATCTGTGGGGTAAACTGGGGACGCTCGGACGGTCGTCGCTCATACTTACGCGCCTACTAGGGGAACAATGCATTTCATGGTCAGCTGGGGGACTCCCATTCTGATTCAAGCAATCACTATATGGCTGATTATTGCCGTGATTGCTCTACCTCTTGCCGCCCTGATATACCGCAAATGCTATGGAAAAATTCCTGGCCGGCGCATGATTATTATGCCCATCGTGTTGCTTTATGCGGTAGGTATTATTTCATTTACGTTTTTGCCCCTGCCTGATCCGCAAACTTTTCAGTGCGGAACAGACCTTAATTACCCGCGTTTCTTTCCCGGGTGGAGTGTGGAATTCGCTTTGCGTAATACGGAGGGTCGCGGCGTCCTGAGGTTCGCTACGTGGTGGTTCGTGCAAATCTACCTGAACGTGCTTCTCTTTGTGCCCTGGGGATTTATAGCCCGTGCAGTATATAAGATGAATTTCCGCGCAACACTGCTGAGCGGTTTCGCCGCAACCTTACTCATTGAACTTACCCAGCTCACGGGCATCTGGGGTATTTACCCCTGCCGCTACCGCACCTTCGACGTCGATGACATGATTACTAATACCCTCGGCGCCATGATTGGCTGGCTACTGGTAGGGGCATATATGCGTTTCCGCCCAAAGTCTTCCCCTCAAAATAAAAGAGAATCTCGGTCCAGATAGCGCAGCTATTCTTTGCCCGAGCGTCCGCGCCCAGTCTGCACATTGACGCGTGCGTTGGTGGGGGCTGGCATCAGAGGGCTACCTTCAACTACTGGAATTGATCCGGTGGGCATGTAGGTTGCCGCTGCCGACGCCGCCGTCGCTTCAGTATTTTCAGGCTCAGGGATAATCTCCGCCGAACGGGAGATGTACATGTGCTGGTTCGCCCACCAGCCAAAGAGCAGGACGAGCAGCGCGAACCCCGATGTAATAAAGAGGAAGGGTGTAACTCGACCGTGGTAGTAGAGCTGGAAGAAAGCACCTGCCATGGAACCGCCGGCAAAAGGTGCACAAATAGGAACCCAGCAGTAATACCAGCGAGATGAACCCTTGCCGCTAATGGGTAGTAGGGCATGCATGATGCGCGGGCCTAGGTCGCGGGCGGGGTTCAGCGCGTACCCGGTTTGTCCGCCGAGGCCAACGACCAGTACTGCAACCATAAAGCCGTACGCCAGGGGCTTGAGCACGTGATTGAGGTTGAGGGTTAGCGCAGAACCTTCAAGTGTCGGGGTGAAGTTCACGCCCACATACAGAGCAGAGAAAACCAACATAAAAGTACCAATGATTTCCGAAAGAGCATTGGTGAAGTAGTTGTGAATGGCGGGCACGGTAGAGAAAACACCAAGTTTGATTTTTGAATCAGCGGTAGCTTTCCAATGGGGAAGGTAGTTGAGCCAAACGAAGAGGGCACCTGCCATTGCACCACCCAGTTGAGCGATGATGTAACCAGGCACTAGTGCCCAGTCAAATTCACCGTAAATGGCCAGCCCAAGTGTCACTGCCGGATTGAGGTGCCCTCCTGAATAGGCGTGGGAGGCGTAGACGCCGAATGCGACGGCGAAGCCCCAGCCGAAGGCGATGGTGAAGAAGTTGTCGCCGTATCCCTTTGATCGTTTGAGTTCGACCGTGGCAATGGAGCCGCACCCGATGAGAACCATAATCATGGTTCCAAGGAACTCTGCGAGGTAGGGGCTAATGGTGTACACGGGGCTAAACCTTCCGGCGGGAGCCACTTACTGAATGTGTAAATGTGTGGCTTCAGTTGTGTTTATGTGTTAATCAAAGCCTGAAAGTAAACCCGGTGCAAGGTGTGTTTGAAAGGGTCAAAATGCACCTATGCGAGCTTGCAAAGATTTTTCTTAAAAGTGTGATGAACTATACTTCTTTGTCTTTTGCGGGAAAGAGCCGCAGAGTCCGCGCTCTGCCATTGGAGGGAAGTAGCCCTCATTGCCTCTGTATGAACAACGAGAGAACATCTGCATAATCACACATAACTCCAAGCGAGATATCGGACTTTCACCGTTTTCACTGATTGAGCGGGTGCATAATAAAAAAGCAGACTGAGACATCTCGGCCAGTTATGTGTAAAGAATGAAATGAGCACCTATGCATCTACAACCTAAAGACCAGGAAAAACTCCTCGTCGTTGTGGCCGCCGACCTAGCACGCCGACGCCAAAAGAGAAATCTCAAACTTAACTACCCGGAGGCAATTGCCATCCTCACCTACGAAATCCTCGAAGGTGCACGCGACGGGCGCTCCGTAGCTGACCTCATGAGTTGGGGTAGCACTATCCTCACCCGTGACGACGTCATGGAGGGTGTGCCCGAAATGATTGATGACGTTCAGGTAGAGGCAACATTCCCTGACGGCACCAAGCTTGTGACCGTTCACAACCCCATTCGATAGGAGGGGCAGTCATGATCCCCGGTGAATACAAACTGAATGATGAGCCTGTCGTATGCAACGAGGGCCGAGAAGCTATTGAAATTGAAGTTACCAATCGCGGCGATCGCCCGATTCAGGTAGGTTCTCACTACCATTTTGCTGAGGCAAACAGGGCGCTTGAGTTCGACCGTAAAAAAGTGGTTGGCTACCGTCTAGATATCCCCGCAGGTACCGCAGTTCGCCTGGAACCCGGTGATACTACTACCGTGCGTTTGATTCCCCTTGGTGGCGACCGCGTGGTCTATGGTTTCCGAGACCTTGTTGATGGGCCTCTTGACCCTCATACTCCTGCCATTTTCGGACAAGACGAGGGCATCCGGCATAAGTCCGTAGCGGGCGATGCGCCCGACCCGCTTCAGGAACGTGAAGATTTCTCGAACGAAACTCAAGAGAGCGAGTAAGGGGTTAAATTATGAGCTTTGAAATGAAGCGAGACCGTTATGCCAGCCTCTTTGGCCCTACCACTGGGGATGCAATTCGTCTAGGAGACACCGAGCTATTTGCTGAAATCGAAAAAGACCTCACCACCCCCGGTGAAGAAGCAGTTTTCGGTGGCGGCAAAGTGGTGCGCGATGGTATGGGTCAAAACAGTCATCTAGTGCGTGATGTAGACGTTCCTGACTTGGTGATTACTAACGTCATCATTATCGATTGGACCGGTATTTATAAAGCGGATGTTGCTATCCGTGACAGCCATATCCAGAAAATTGGTAAAGCCGGCAACCCTCACACCATGGAGGGTGTGGATATCATTATCGGTGTGGCAACCGATATTATTTCCGGCGAAGGAAAAATCCTCACTGCAGGAGGTATCGATACCCACATCCATTTCATCAGCCCTGACCAAATCGAAACTGCGCTGACCTCCGGCATTACTACCATGATTGGTGGAGGCACTGGTCCCAGTGAGTCTTCTAAAGCGACCACCATCACTCCTGGTGAATGGAATATTCAGAACATGTTGCGCTCTTTTGAAGAGTTCCCCATGAACTTTGGTTTGCTCGGTAAGGGTCACGGTTCTTCTATCTCTCCGATGGCGGAGCAGATTCGTGCCGGCGCTATTGGCTTGAAGGTTCACGAGGACTGGGGGGCAACGCCATCCTCTATTAATACTGCCCTGCAGGTAGCGGATCAGTACGATGTGCAGGTTGCTATCCACACCGATACCCTGAATGAAGCGGGGTTTGTGGAAGACACCAAAGTAGCTATCGACGGGCGTGTTATACACACGTTCCACACGGAAGGTGCCGGTGGTGGTCATGCCCCTGACATCATCGAATTGGCATCTGAACACAATATTCTGCCAGCATCCACTAATCCCACTTTGCCCTACACTGTCAACACCATCGAAGAACATTCAGACATGTTGATGGTCTGCCATCATCTGAACCCTTCAATCCCTGAAGACGTTGCTTTCGCTGACTCCCGTATTCGTAAAGAGACTATTGCTGCGGAAGACGTTCTGCAGGACATGGGTGTATTCTCCATGACTTCCTCTGATTCTCAAGCAATGGGCCGCGTGGGTGAAGTTATTCTGCGTACCTGGCAGGTTGCTGATTCTATGAAGAAGCAGCGCGGCAAGTTGGCGGAAGATGAGAACAGCAAGAGCGATAACTTCCGTATTAAGCGCTATATCTCCAAATACACCATTAACCCCGCTATTGCACAGGGGATAGGACATGTTGTGGGTTCCATCGAAGAAGGCAAGTTTGCTGACCTCGTTTTGTGGGAACCTCAGTTCTTTGGGGTAAAACCCGAGCTAATTATCAAGGGGGGTCAGATGGTTCACGGCATCGTAGGCGACCCTAATGCGTCGATTCCTACCCCTCAGCCCCGCTGGTACCGTAAGGCATTTGGCGCATACGGTATGGCTGTTCACGAATCCTCTATTACGTTCATCTCTCAGGCTGCGCTGCGGGGTGGAGTTTCACGCCAGCTCGGTCTGAAGAAGGTAGTTCGTGCGTGCAAGAACATCCGCGATCTTCAGAAATCAGATTTGAAGTTCAATGGTGAGACTCCTAAGCTCTCTGTGGATCCTGAGACCTACGAAGTGCGTGTGAACGATGAAGTGATTTCCTGTGAACCGCAGAATGAGCTTCCTTTGGCGCAGCGTTACTTCTTGTTCTAAGGAAAATTGAGTGATTATTGACAAGATTCTAGGCAATACCCACACCGATGAGGGCGCGGTTTTAGTTGCTGACGCTCATGTGGAGAAGGTCGTTTTGCCTAGTGCCGACTTGGTGAAGCGCATCCAGCGCCTCACTACCGACCACAACACGGAGTTTGGGTTGCGTCTTCCTACCGGGTCACCGGATTTGAAGGACGGCGATATTCTGCAGATTGATACCAGCGGCGAGAAAAAGAACGCCGTAGTGGTATCGGTTCTGCCAACCGACGTCCTGGTCATCCGCCCCGAGTCCATTTTTGAGATGGGTTTTGTGGCGCACAGCCTGGGAAACCGTCATCTGCAAGCACAATTCTTTGCAGAAGATAGCGAATACCAGGCAGAGGTAATGGTGGTTCAGTACGACCATACGGTGGAGGACTTCCTCAAGCACCACGAGGTTGCCTACGCCCGTCAAGAGCGAGTTATGCCCGTACCCTTCAGGCACGCGGAGCACACTCACTAATGGCGAGTTCACCGCAACTCTCAGCCCTGCTGGGCATGATGCAGCTGACGGACTCGGCGCTTCCTACAGGAGCGTTCTCCCACTCGCTGGGATTTGAGACCTACCTGACTAGCGAACAAATCATCGATGAAGAAACCTTTTCCACATGGCTTGAAATGTTCGCTAGTCAGCAGCTGACCTTTACCGATGCGCTGGCTATCAGGTTGGTGTATGCCGCCAAAAATTTTGACGACATCGTTGACCTAGACGAGCTGATTACCGCGCAGGCGCTACCCACGCAGATCCGCCATGGCGGTATCACCATGGGTAAGCGTCTGCTCTTTCTGGGGGCAGAGTCTTATCCCAGCGAGTGGATTTCAACTTACGCTGAGAAAGTCAGCGAGGGTGAAATGTACGCGCACCAGGCGCTCGTCTGGGCAATTTTGGCGCGAGAACTAGGGGTGGAGGAGGACGACGCGGTTGCCGCGCACGTCTACGCCACCCTCATTTCGCTGACCCAGAACGCTGTACGCGGTATCCCTTTGGGGCAGAATGCCGGTCAGCGCGTGATTCGAGGCGCCCAAGAATGGGTAGAACAAGCTGTTAAAGCATCGGCAGAGCTGGGCTATAACGACCTTGGAGCCATCTCACCCGGCTTAGAGATTGCTCAAATGCGGCACGAACATCAGCGTGCCCGCTTGTTTATGAGCTAATAGTTTTTGAAAGAAGAGATAACAATGGATCCCATTATTGTTGGAATTGGCGGCCCTGTGGGCGCCGGTAAAACTCAGCTCATTGAACGTATTTCTCGTGCTGCAAGCGACGAGATTTCAATGGCTGCTATTACAAACGATATTTACACGATTGAAGACGCCAAGATTTTGGCAAAGAACTCTGTTCTGCCCCAGGATCGTATTATCGGTTTGGAAACTGGCGGTTGCCCTCACACCGCTATCCGCGAAGATACCTCGATGAACGAGGCAGCGATTGACGAGCTGAAAAAGCGTTTTCCTGATCTTCAGCTCATTTTCGTGGAGTCCGGTGGCGATAACCTTTCGGCTACTTTCAGCCCCGAACTGGTAGATTTCTCGATTTACATTATTGACGTGGCGCAGGGCGAAAAGATTCCTCGCAAGGCTGGTCAGGGCATGATTAAGTCTGATCTGTTCGTTATCAACAAGACCGACTTGGCTCCTCACGTGGGCGCTGACCTGTCCGTCATGGAATCTGACTCTAAGCAGTTCCGCAAAGATAAGCCCTTTGCTTTCACCAACCTGAAAACCGATGAAGGCTTGGAGCAGATTTTGCAGTGGATTCGTCACGACGTTCTCATGCAGGATCTTGCCTAAATGCAGCAGAAACCAGCTGAGAAGTGGGCGGGTATTCTGCAGATGCGCGTGGAAGCTGCTGAATCGGGGCGCTCCTTTGCGCGCCGCCAGTATCACGAGGGCGCTCTGCGGATTATCCGCCCGCACTACCTGGACGCCAACGGACAGGTGACCTACACGGTTATCAACCCCGGTGGCGCCTACTTTGGTGCAGACCGTTACCTGTTGGAATTTGAAACAGAGAAGAACTCTGAACTTTTGGTGACCACCCAGTCCGCCACCAAGGTCTATAAGACCCCGCAGGGCCCTGCCTTTCAGCAGATGAACATTACGGTGGGAGAGAACTCTGTCTTCGAGTACGTACCGGATCAGCTCATCGTCTACCGCGAAGGCTCCTACCGGCAGGTGACCTCGGTACAGATGCACCCCACTTCTACTCTGCTTCTTTCCGAAATCATTACCCCCGGCTGGTCGCCGGAAAAAACTGATTTCAGTTACGACGAACTCAATACCCGCACCGAAGTAAAGGTGGAAGGGGAGAACGAGCTCAAACGCCTCGTCGTCGATCAGCTGCGCTTAATGCCCCATGCTGATCAAAAGATTTCTGGTCTGGGCATGATGGAGGGCTTCACCCATACCGGGCAGCTTCTTCTAGCGGACCGACGTTTAGACGATGAGCTGTTTGAGAAAATTCGTGTGCTTGCTGAAGCATCAGATACGTATACCGGTGTGAGCCGGGCAGGTACCGGTGAAGTATATGGCGTCAAGTGCATATCTATCCGTACTCTTGCCCGTTCAACCGGCGCGGTTTCGGCATTGCATACTGCCATCATCGACGCGGTACGTGAAGAAGTTCGCGGTCAATCTCCCCTTAATCTCAGAAAATTTTAGGTTCCATGAACTCACTTACTATGACGGCGGTTCGCAGCGTGCTGCAGGGCGTCTCGCAAATTTTCTTTCTCTCTAATAGCTGGACCGGGCTGCTCATTCTAATCGGCATCGGCATTTTTGACGTGCGCATGGCAACTCTCGTGCTATTCGGTAGCGCGGTTCAGGCTTTCGGTGCCTGGTTGCTCGACGCTGGTGAAGAAGCTACCCAAGGGCTCATGGGGTACAACGGGGCCCTGGTGGGTGCTGTACTCGGATATGAGCTAGATAGTTGGAAAGCTGGCATTCTGCTGACGATTATCGGCGCTTTATCCTGCATTCCGGTACATCGTCTTTTCCAGAAAATCTTTGCCCTGCCGGGATTGCGTAATGCTCAACTTCCCGTCTCGACCGCACCTTTTTGTACGGTAGCCGGTTTGTTGTTTGCACTGGTGATGCCTTGGGTTTCTACCGGTGCGCCGTCGTCCTCGGAGGAGCCGCTTGTAGGCACCTTCTTAGGTATTGCCAACGAATTTGCCGAAGTAGTTCTCACCGACGGATGGGTGACCGGTCTGTTCATCATCGTGGCTTTGTTCATCGGTTCCTGGAAAGTGGGCTTGTTCGGTCTGCTCGGTAGCATCGTGAGCGCACTTTTCTTGGTGATTCTGCCTTTACCCATGAACGTGGACGACGTTTCCACCGGTCTTTACGGCTACAGCGCGGTGCTTGTCTCTATCGCTTTGGGAACCATCTTCCTCAACCATCTCTCGCTCACCACCCGCATTCTGCTGGCCCTGCTGGGCACGGTTCTGACCTGGCTCGTCCAGGCGCTTTTGGCCCTAACCGTCATTCCCGTGTACACCTGGCCCTTCCTGCTTTCCACGTGGATCGTGATGCTCCTGGTAGCAGAGACCCGTTCAAAACCCGCAAGTATTTAGGAGGAATATGACTGCTTCTACCGATAGTTCTCTTTTTACCCGTTACGTCACCAATAGGCACCGTTTGCCTTTGCGCACGCGAATTATCGCAACCTATGGCGCAGTCGTATTGCTCCACCTGTTGGCGGCGGGGCTATTGCTCAGTGCCCTCGCCCCTGGGGTTAGACCGCTTTCTATAGGAATTGTGGTCGCAGCCTATGTTGCTGGCCTCAAGCACAGCTACGACTGGGACCATATCTCCGCTATTGATAATTCCACTCGCAAACTAGTAGCTGACGGCATGTCGCCCGCCTCCGTAGGTTTTGCTTTTAGCCTGGGGCATTCGCTCGTGGTAACCCTGGCAGGAATCATGGTGGTTGGCGGCGCCCAATTTATTAGCGGCGCTTTTGAAGAGGGAAACCCCGTGAACCACGTCTTGGGGCTTATCGGCGCGGCAGTATCGGGTTTCTACCTGCTCATTTTAGGGCTTTACAACGGCGGAACTGCCACCCGCCTCATTCGCCGGTTACGCCGTCATGAATCCACTGCTGAAGCAGGCCACACCCACCACCTCAGCGACGAAAACTGGGGTCTCGTCTCTCGTATTCTGCGTAAACCTATCTCTAAGATTGAGCGCCCGCGCGACATCTTTGTGATTGGTTTCCTCTTTGGGCTCGGCTTCGACACCGCTACCACCGTCGGACTTCTCGTGCTGACGGTAAGCGCGTCCCTTGCTGGAGTCCCACCGCTGGCACTAATCGGGCTGCCCATTGCCTTCACCGCAGCAATGACCCTGTGTGATACCACCAACGGTCTGGGCATGATGAAGCTCTACTCAACAGCCACCGAAAAATCTGAACGCCGTCTACGATTCAACGCCGTCATTACCTCAATTTCGGCACTTTCGGCGCTGTTCATCTCAATCATTACCCTGGGCGGATTCTTCAACGAGCTGTTCTCGCTCACCGACCCAGTGACCACCTGGCTTGCAGAAATAGATTTGGGCAACGCCGGTCTAGCGCTAGTTGCACTGTTTGTGGCGGTATGGCTCTGGTTCTACTTCAGCGGCAGGACGACGCGTGGGGAACAAGCCTAAAGCACCGCTGGGGTGCGGCGCCGGGCTTATTCGCCCTTCGCCCACTTCAACACTCGCTCCATAAAGCGCTCGCACTCCTCAATCTGGCTCAGCTCAACCCACTCGTTAGCCGTATGCGCCTGCGCAATATCGCCGGGGCCGATAATCACAGCAGGGATACCTGCCTGATGGTACTGACCGCCCTCGGTGCCGTAGGTAACCTTAACCAGCGGTTCCTCCACCGACTCGGGTTTGCCGATAAGCTCAGCACCGAGCGTCAAAATTTCGTCGCCCTCTTGAGTATTCAACCCGGGCACAGCAGCTAGTAGCTCATGGGTGACTTTCACCTGATCTTTGAGCGAACCAGGCTCAGCACCCGCAAGCTTCTCAGCGCGTTCAGCCCGCCACTGCAAACGAGGCAAAATCACCTCAAAGAGATGCTTCTCCACACGCTCCACCACGCTCTCAGTAGACATCTGCGGAATGGTGCGGAAATCGTACTCCACCCGCGCGTCCTCACCCACAATGTTGTACTGCAAGCCAGCGTCAATTACATTGCCGCCAATAGTAGAAGATGGGGTTACAAAACCTTCATCGAAGGGGCCGTTCTCTAGCCATTCGTCCGAAAGTTCTTCGAGGAACACCACAAACTCGGCGGCAGACGCCGAAGCATTGACGCCGTGCGACGCCAACGAACCATGCTTTGCCACACCGTGGAACGTAGCAACCCCTCGATGCGCACCCTTATGTGCGGCAATAACTCGCATGGAAGAGGGCTCACCCACTATCGCAAAATCGGGTTTGATGCCACGCTCTCGGAATTCCTCAATCATTCGAGGAGCACCCACACAACCAATTTCCTCATCGTAGGTAAAAGCAAAATGCAGAGGTTTCTTCAATTTAGCTTCGGCAAAGCGGGGGAGTATCCACAGCGCAACAGCGATATAAGACTTCATGTCTGCAACGCCGCGACCAAAGATTTTATCGCCCTGAACGGTTGCCTCAAAGGGGTCAGTATCCCATTGCTGACCTTTTACCGGAACCACGTCGGTATGCCCAGAAATTATCAGTCCGCCATCGGTTGAACCATCCGCGGCGGGAATGGTGACGAAAAGGTTGGCGCGCTCGCCGTCGTCTGAATAAGTCAGTGTTGGTTCAAAACCGTACTTTTTAAATTCTTCGCTCACTACCGCCAGAAGTTCATCGTTAGGGGTAGTTGCCACGGTAGGTAGGGCTACAAGTTTCTCAATCCAGGGAAAAGAAGCGGGAAGGTCGCTCATAAGATCCTTTCAAAATCTAAATCACGTAGTGGTCACCAAGCTGGTGAAACTTCCGTGCGTGATAAACCACCGGGGTGATTTCATCGGTATTATGCTGCACAAATTCGGTCACGCGGGCGATGAAGACGACGGCAGGATCAGCATCTACCCGCGACACCGGCTCAACGCGGAACACGCGGTTAATTCCGTGCACCAGGGGTTCACCGGTAGGGAGCCACCCCCAGGTGGTTTCGTCCTCAAATTTAGGATAGTTGCTGGTGGCAAACTTCTTGGCAATATCTACGTTTTCACCGCTGATAAGGTGAATTAGAAACGACGGTGAATCTACAATCTTTGCCGCCGACCCGGTGCGGTTTTGGAAGGAAAAAGCAACCATTGGCGGATCGGCAGAAACAGACGACAACGACGAAATGGTCAACCCCGCCGGCTCGCCGGTAACCCCCTGGGCAGTAACAATCGCAACGCCTGCTGCTTGAGCGCCGAATGTCTCTTTGAACAGTTCCGAGTCTGATTTTGACGGCTCGTTTTCCGAATCGAGAACTACCGTCTCTGCGGGGGAACCTGTGGTTTTCTGCGCCAAAACTAACTCCTTGCGGCTGCAATGTGGCTTTACCTTAAATAAACCCTAGAACGCAGACCCTGCCGCGCGCCATGATATTGCGTTTTGTGTAATCAGACTTGGATTATTACGGTAGAGGGCGTAATGCTATGTGTCGACCGACTTGTTTCGCGCCACCAGTATCGCCACGATGGCGATCAGCACGCACGTCGTCCATACCGCAGGAAAAGGGATAAGGATGTCAAAGTAAACAAGGGTAGCGCCTCGCTCAGTGAGGTGGGAGCGGCCGGTTTCGACGTCCACCAGCAGTTCGATACCCGCAGCGAAAGCGGCGGCACTGGCGAATACAAAATAGTGAACGTAGCCGTAGGTGAGGGAGCTTCGGAATGAGGTAATCGCATTGTGGTGAGGGGGCCACGGAGTGAGCTTTTTCTGTTCAGCAAAAATTGGAACTGCAATCTCAGCGAGCCCCAGCAGAATAAAGGTAGGCAGACCTAGGGCGCTATCGGCAATAAAGATGAGGCGCAGAACCCACAACACCTGTACTGCGAGAATTCCCCAGCTGTAGCGGAAAGCGGTGGCACGGTATTCGGGGTTGGTGAGCCCAGCACGGAACCACTGGGTTGCCATACAGATACGCATAATCACATAACCGGCAACTACTATGCGAAAATCGCCGTCGAACCCCGCGGGAATACCGGTGGAGAAAACAATAACACCACTCATTTGGAAGATGGTTAGGACTCGATACAACCAGTCATCGCAGTCGAAAGAGGTTGCGAACCAGGTGAAGTTCACCCACGCCCACCAGATGCTAAAGAACATAACAATGAACCCTACGACGCCGTGTTGCACATGGTCTCCGGTGAGGGCGTGATGGAAGCTGGACGCGGCGCCGCCTACCGCGATGACGAACACGAGGTCGAAGAAGAGCTCAAGTGAGCTAGTAGCGCGGTGCGGCTCGTGGGGATGGCGGGGTCGCATGGGCGTAAGCCCGAAACGAGATGCTGTGTTACTCAATGGGGAATCCCCCAAATTGGCCCTCAAATAAAAGGGTCTCAACAAAGACTATTCCCTAGTCTAGAGGGCGTTTTAAAACTTTGGTCAATTTCTACGCGATATGGGGCTCATATCGCGCAAAAATTGACCAAAGTTAAGGGTGCCTGGCGCTATGCGCTTTTGTGCATCTTTTCGACGTGCGCGCCGAAGTCGCGCAGAAGTTGAGGCATGTCGTCCTTATCGGTCACTACCTCAATGAAGACGAGCTTGTCACGAGTCTCACCGGCGACCTTGCACGCTTCCACCAGTTCGCGGGAGGTTGTTGCGCGAAGAATGACAGAGTTCTCCCCGGTGGCGCCAAAGCCTACGGGAATCTGCTGCCAGTTGTAGGCGGTGATGTCGTTGTACTTTGCCTCGGGGCCGTGGATCGAGCGTTCAATGGTGTAGCCGTCATTGTTGATGACGAACATCACCGGGTTGATACCCTCGCGGATGATGGTTCCTAGCTCCTGGATAGTGAGCTGCGCCGAACCGTCACCAACGAGCAAGACCCCGCGCGAGCCGCGATCTGCCATTGCCGCGCCAAGCAGTGCGGGGATGGAGTAGCCAATTGAACCCCACAGTGGCATGCCGATGAAGCGGGAATCTTCGGGGAACTTCTGGTTAGCCATGCCGAAGAACGAGGTGCCCATATCTGCAACCACGGTGTTGTGGGCGTCGAGGTGGGCGGGCAGAAGTGCCCAGAGTTCATCCTGCTTCAGCGGCGAGTCAGAGACTTCAGGTAGCTGGGTGTCGTTTTCAGAGCCCGAGAAATCCATGGCGACGGCGCCAGCTTCGGCTGCGGCGTCCTTGAGGATGCGCAGGGCATCTGCCATAGCCAAGGGCGCAAAAACCTTACCTGCAATGGTTGCACCGCGGGCACCCAAATCGATGACGCGGGCAGGATCAATCTGGTGGGAGTAGTGTGCCGAGGTGGTGTCGGTGAACTCCACGCCGGAGCTGATGAGAACTTCAGCTTCTTCCACTACCTTGCGGGTGGATTCCTCGGAGAGTGCGCCGATGTAGATGCCAGCGTAGTTAGGCAGGGTTTCATCGAGCATTGCTTTGCCCCAAAGAATAGAGGCAAAGGGGAAGTTTGTGCTGGTTACAAAGTCATTGAGTTCTTCGACGGCGTCGAGGCGTTCAGTCATAATATCGGCAAGCACAGCGGTCTTCTTGCCCTTGAGGAACTCGGTTGCTGCTACTCGGAAGTCCTCTTCGACGTCCTGCGCAGAGAGGCGGGTGGTGACATCCAGGGGTGCCGATGGCGCGGTCGCGGGAGTGCGAGCTACGTCGACGGGGAGCATCAGATAACCGGGCTTGCGGTGAAGTACAGCCTCGCGCAGGACGCGGTCAATATCGTTGGTTGCGGTAGCGCGGTCAAGAACCGCTACCGAGTAATTGACCTCGCGTGCCATGCGAACAAAGTGCATGAAATCGCCGTCGCCCAGGGTGTGGTGCATACGTCCGTGCTGTTGCTGAGAGGAAGTGCCTGGGGCGCCCACGATATGGATAACCGGCACGTTTTCTGCATAAGAGCCAGCGGTGGCGTTGATTGCCGAGAGCTCACCCACGCCGTAGGTGGTGCAGATGGCGGCGATGCCGCGTACGCGCGCGTAACCATCAGCGGCGTAACCGGCGTTGAGTTCGTTAGCGTTACCTACCCACTCGAGGTTTTCGTGGGCGAGGACGTCGTCGAGAAAGTGCAGGTTGAAGTCGCCAGGTACGCCGAAAATTTCGGTAGCACCGAGTTCTACAAGGCGATCAAGAAGATAATTGCCAACGTTGTAAGTCATAATGTCCTTTGTCTATCAAGCCCGAGCCCGCCCGGGCAGTTCGCGTATTTTTGCGCCTGAGGCGCCCATCCCACATAGTACGGCAGATTGTAACCCTAGTCACTTAGTACAAAATGGGTCTGCATTGTGAGCCATAACGGGTGCGTGTGGAGACATGAACGCCCGGAACCTCTCAGGTCTGCCGGTTACACTGGTAAGACTGCAGAATAAATAACTTTTGAGGGCAAAACCCTCATGGTGGAGGATTCCTATGAGTTGGCTGGCTATTACCGCGCCCTTTTTGGTGGGGCTTCTGGTGGTTTTTATCCCCGGTTTAATGGTGGCTGCCGCTCTCAAAATGCGAGGTATTGACGCGTTTGGTATCGCTCCTGCTCTTTCTGTCGCTATGGTCGCTATTAGTGCGATTGTCGCGCCGATGGCGGGGGTGCGGTGGGCTCTCTGGGTTCCGTTTGCTTTCGCCGCTCTAATCGCTCTGCTGGGCTTCCTGATTCAGAGGGGAGTCGACGCGCTGGGCGGGCGACGCCGTCATTCGGATCAGCCGGTTGCATACTCCGATTCACATGATGCAGTTGCGAGCCGCGCGGCCGATTCTTCACTCTCTCCGCTGGCGGAATCTCGCTGGTTCTCCCGTGAACAGGCTCTCTACTGGGTGAGCTTCGCCATCGGCGCTATATTGCTGGCAAGAAATATAACAAACTCGGTGGGTCGGCCAGAGTGGATTTCGCAGACCTACGATGCGAATTTCCACCTCAACGCTCTCCGCTACGTTGTCGATCACGGCAATGGTTCTTCCCTTTTTATAGCCTCCATGACTTCCGGCAACGAGACCCCGGATTTCTATCCTGCAGCCTGGCATGACCTTGGGTCGCTCATGTTTATGGCAACCGGCGTCTCAATTCCGGTAGTAACCAATGCATTGGTCGTATTGATAGGCGCCGTCATCTGGCCTATCAGCCTGATCTTCTTTGCACGCCACACCTTGAATCTCAATAAATTCGGTATTCTCGCGCTTGGACCTCTCGCAGCAGCGTTTGTGGCCTTCCCCTACCTCCTGCTGAATTTTGGGGTGCTTTACCCTAACTTGCTTGCCCTCTCAATAACCCCGGTTGGGCTTGCCGTTGTGGCGCAGATGTTCCGGTTGGCTATGAAGACCCGCATGACCGTGACCCAGACCATTTTCTTGGGACTATTTATCGCGCTCGGCATCGCTATTGCTCACCCCAATGCGATGATGTCGCTACTTGTTCTACTCATCCCCATTTTTGTTACCCGCGGTCTCCTTCAGCTTAAAGCCGCCGTTCAAGGTCTTACGTCTTGGATTATGGTGATTCTTCAGATTGCTGGAATTGCGGGCATCCTTTGGCTTATTAGTTACCTGTGGGGTATTGTCCGACCTCCCAAAGAATCAGGTGGATGGGAGCCCTCAGCTTCTCAGTCGCAGTCATTCGGTGAATTCATCACTAACGGCATTATGGGCTGGCCCTCGCTGTGGTTCGTTACGATTTTGATGGCATGTGGAATTTATGCCTTGATAAGAACCCGTAACCGGTCTCTCTGGCTACTTGGCTCTTTCGCAGTGCTCTGCTGGTTCTACATGGCAGCACGCTACCTCACCTGGGATGAAGGCCGGGACTGGGTAGTAGGCGTGTGGTATCACGATGCTTACCGGATCGCCGCCATGCTTCCTATGCTGATGATTCCTTTGGGCGCGCTGGGGATTGATTTCCTCACACGGTGGGTTAGCTCATCTACATGGTTGGAATCCGCAATCGCTTCTTTCCGCCGCCGCGGTTCCTCATCCGTTGCTGTAGGCGATACTTTGCGCTCGTCTCATACCCCTACGGTGGCGTCATTGGTATTAGCGGTCCTTCTTACCGGCGTGCTCATCTGGGGTGGTCAAACAGCTAAACCGCTCGAAAAATATATTCACGATACCTTCTGGACGTATGCGCCGGAAGCGGACTCCGCTTTGCTTACTCCTGATGAATATAACGTGCTAGATCATATTGATGACTATGTGCCAGAAGGAGACGCCGTTATTGTGCAACCATGGACGGGCGCAGCCTTGACTTATGCCGTGAGCGGGCGAGAAGTAAATGCGTACCATACGAACTTTGTAGATACGCCCCAGACCGATATGGTGGATCTCCACCTCAAAGACTGGCAAAGTAACTCCGCAGTGTGCCCAGCTCTAGAGAGCTTGGATGCCAAGTACGTTGTAGATTTTGGTACTCAGGAAATCTTGAATGCAGATCACTCCATTCGTTACGCCGGTCTGATGGGAATCAAAGACACCCCCGGCTTCAAAGAGGTCTATAAATCAGGAAATGTAGGTCTCTACGAGATCACTGCCTGCGAATAAGGAACATGCGGAGTCTTTATAGACTCAACTGTTACACTAAAGAAACAATTTCTCACAGGTTAAACCCCGTAACTTTGTACAGATGGAGAGCACCATTCCTATGCAAGTTTCATCCGTAGCTCACGGTGAACCGCGCACCCTCATCATCATGCCCGCATGGAATGAAGAAGAGGTTATTGGCGGTACTATTACTGAGCTATTCCGTATGATGCCCGAAGTCGACCTCTTGGTGGTTAACGACGGATCTTCGGATAACACTTCTGCTATCGCTCGTGAAGCTGGCGCTTTGGTGATTGATCTTCCCTACAACATGGGGATTGGCGGTGCTCTGCGAACTGGCTATAAATACGCGCGCATGATGGATTATGACCGTGCGATTCAGGTAGATGCAGACGGTCAGCACGACCCCAAGGGTATCCGTACTGTCCTTGCTGGTTTAGACGACGTCGATATCTCTATTGGTTCACGTTTCGCTGAAGCCGATAACTACACGGTGAAGGGCCCTCGTAAATGGGCAATGGTTCTTCTGGCATGGATGTTTAGCTCTATCTCGGGTAAAAAATTTACCGACGCAACCAGCGGTTTCCGCGCTGCTAACCGCCGAGCTATCGCCCAGTACTGTGAGCACCTCCCCGCAGAGTACCTGGGGGACTGCATTGACGCGTGCGTCATGGCGATTCGTGCCGGTCTTACCGTGAAGCAGGTTCCTGTAGAGATGCGTGAACGTCAAGCAGGCACGCCTTCCTCTAACCCTTGGAAGTCTGCCGTTTATCTTGTCCGTTCAATCTTTTCTTTCGCTATCTCGATGACTCGTAAAAAGAGTACGGTAAAGGATTCCTAAATGGTGGCAAACCTATTTTTCTTGATTTTGACCATCATTCTTGTCGTGATGGTTCTTGTGCAGGTCCGTAATCAGAAAATGAAAGAGAAATATGCGGCTTTGTGGCTGATTATTTCTTTTATCATCATTATTCTGGTTATTTTCCCCAAGCTTCTTGATTGGCTAGCGGATGCCGTGGGGATTGAAACTCCTGTAAACCTGCTGTTCCTGCTAGCGATTATTATGCTCATTGGCGTAGCTTTGCACCTCACACAGGCGCTGTCCAAGATGGGGGAAGACACCCGCATCTTGGCAGAAAAAGCGGCTATCAATGATCTTCTGGTAGAGCAGTTAACTAATCGGGTTCGTCAGCTGGAAAATAGAGAACAGCAACGACCTTAGCAGGATATTCAAAAGAGCTGTTATGTTAGCCTCCGGCAAACATAACGGCTCTTTTTGCGAATAATAGCTAGGGAAAAAGGGTTATATGCCTATGAAAAAGGGGAAGAAAAGATGAGCGAGAATCCTGTAGCTGAACCAGGGGAACAGGTTATTACCCGAGGGCAGTCCTTGGGAATCACAGCGTCCTCTATTATTGGGGCTGCTGCGGTTTTCGTCGTAACGATTATTGTGTCCCGTGTGTTGACCGAAGCAGCTTATTCACAGTTCCTTCTATTCTGGTCACTTATGTTTGGTGTCTTCGGTGCCATCTTGGGTATTCAGCAGGAGGTCACGCGCGCCACGGGTGCTAGAGCTGAATCTTCTGCGGTAGTTGCGACAAAGTTGCCTCAAACAGTTCGTGTTCTTCCCGTTGCCGCTTTTCTGGGTGGATGTATTGCGGTGCTTTTAGTAGGCACGTCCTTTCTCTGGGGTGAAAAGGTTCTGGGTAAAGATTTCTTTGCCTCTGTTCTAGTTATTGCTGTCGGTGCTGTGCTCTACGCATGCCACGTTGCAGTGGTAGGTACAGCGGCTGGCACAAAGAACTGGTCTGTTTTTGCATGGCTCGGCGGCACCGAGTCGGTTCTGCGTCTGGTTCTTACCGGTGCGGTCGCCCTCTTCGCCGGAACCTTATGGGGATTTCAATTTGCCGCGATTGCCCCGGTTACTTTGTGGATTTTTCTCTTAGCCTTTTTCCCACACTACCGCCCGATTCTAGGGGGCGCTCGTATCCATGATTCGTTCAGTGGAGCTAGTCAGAAAATGGCGTGGGCGATTCTGACTTCTACCGCCTACGCCATCATGGTCACCGGTTTCCCGGTTCTCCTCAAATGGACCACCGGTCATATCGAATCTGCAGAAGAAATCGCGTTGTTGGCAGCTACCATTACGGCAATCAGCCTGACTCGCGCACCTATTATGATCCCCCTGCAAATGTTTCAGGGCGTGGCCATCTCAGCCTTTCTCAAACAGCAACACCGCCCGCTAGCAGCACTTATGAAACCAGCAGGCGTTCTCCTGGGAATTGGAGTGATAGGAGCAATTGCTGCCTACCTTGTTGGTCCTTTCCTCTTCAGCTTGCTTTATCCTAAACAGGGTGGAATTCTCACCGGGTTTGAACTCGGTGCACTTACTTTCGCGTCTGCTTTCATGGCGGTAGTTGTTCTTACCGGTACCGCCACGTTGGCGTCCAACCATCACAAGCTCTACTTTGCAGGGTGGGGTGCCACTGCCATCGTTGCAATTGCTATGCTTTTCACTCCGTTTAGCATCATTGATCGATCCATCGTGGCATTGCTTGCTGGACCCTTGGCGGGGATTATTATCCACACTGCTGGGCTTGCTATCGCTCCCGCTCGCCCCTTATCTAAGGAATCCCTATGAGGTACGATCTTACTGTTATTTTGGCAATTTATAACATGCAAAAGCATGTGCGTGATTGCCTGGAAAGCGTGGTTCACCAGACCGCTCTGGATCAGGTTAAGTTACGGGTTCTGTGTATTGACGATGGTTCGACGGACGGCACTGCCCAGATTCTGCGCGAATATGAGCAGAACTACCCCTGGCTTGAAGTTCACTCGCAAGAAAACGGGGGAGTGTCAGTAGCCCGTAATTCCGGTCTTGACTTGGTTAAAGACAGTGAATATGTGACTTTCCTGGATCCTGATGACACCTGGGAACTCACCTATTTAGAAAAAGTCTTACCCGGTATGAAAAGCGGGGCGGACTCAATATTTTTCAATATCAACCTGGTCGATGCCACCGGGGCATTAGTAAAAAAGCTCGATATTTGCCCCGAATTTGACCAACTCGGCAAAGAAGAGGCGCGCCGTCGTCTGATCCTCTCAAAGCCTGCATCGTGGACGCGCATTCACAAAGCAGAGCTCTACGAAGGAAACCGTTTTCCCGTTGGACGCATCTACGAAGACCTTGCGCTGATGCCCTACGTGACTTCACTATCGAACACCATCTATGTGGTGCGAGATTACGTGTATAACTACGTTATCGATGTCAATAATTCGATTATGAATTCCAGCAAATCAGCTATTTTTGATATCTATCCTGCGCTAGATTTTCTCTGGGAAAAATTTGGCGATAGAGCCCACAGCTACAAAGACGAACTACAGTATCTCATGCTTGAGCATCTGGGAGTGGGGCAATCCTATCGCCTCATTGGTTTTGCAGATGCCACTACTGCCGATTACGACCGCATTCTGCGCACGCTTAAACAGCGGTTTGGTTCTTCATGGCGCAAAAATAAATACATTGACGCCGGGGTGCAAAAAGTGAATATTAACTCGGCGTTATCGCAGGTTATTCCACAGTTCTTATTGGCATTGGATATGGGTTTGGTGCGTAACACTGCCCATGTGACCAGGCTGCTGAACAAAATTACCGCGCGTCGTTCAACCACGTAAATCCCTTTGTTGAGGTGCAAAAAGGGGTCAACTTTTTGATGAAAAGTTGACCCTTTTTTGCACCTCAACGCACTAGAGAACGGTTAGTGCACCCGTACGCCTTCCGAAGCACTCCAGGTCAATTCCTGGCCCTTGCTGAATTTCACGTGGATACGCCCGTCGGTTTCCACATGCTCATCTTCAACCGGGTAACCAAAAGTAGAGGTATATCCGTTGTTGATGAAGTGGTAGTAAAGAGCGCCCTTAGAATTCATGACGTGCGTGCCAGTGCTCGCTGACCAGAAGAAACCAAATTCGCGGTTATCGGCAGTGCGAGTGTACTGGACGGCGCCGCCATTACCTGCGGAAATCTCTTCGGTGACCGGGAAACCCATGTTCGGAGCGTGCCCCAAAGAAACCCACTTCTTGAAAATAGAACCATTCCCATTCATGCCATGCACCCCAGTATTAGGTGCCCAGTACATGCGGGTTTCTTTACCGTTGAGGTTGAAAACTTGACGGGTGCCATTTTCGAATGCTGTCTCGTTTTCGGTGGGGAAGCCATAGGTTGCAGTTCCGCCGTCGCGAGTGAACCGGCTACCAATAGCGCCACCCTCCCACACCTTGTACGCACCAAAAGCAGGTGACCAGTAGAAAGCACTTACCTGGCCGTTAGCGTCGCGGAATTTTTGCATCGCTCCGCCTGGGATAGAGGTTTCCTCCATATAGGGGTAACCCGAGGTGCGCTCGTAACCGGCATTCTTATACGCCTGCCCGAGCGCCCCCGAGAACTTGACGGAATGAGCGCCTTCGCGCGGCGTCCAATAGATGCTGTAGCGGTTAGAAAAAGCCTGATAGACCCCACCATCCTGTAAAGCGATTTCATTAGATACCGGCACACCAAAACGCGAAGTTCCCAAGTTATCTGCATGGAATTGACCTACTCCACCCTTCAACGTAAAGCCGCGAAGAGCCGCCTGCAGGGAGTCTCTCACATGCGGGGCGAGGAAGGTACTGATTCTTATCGGCAAAATGTAGTGCATCTTCGAGACCACCTTGAACCTGATAGTCACTGACCCAATACTTATATGAAATAAAAGTGAGGTTTTCTTCCTGAGCAAACTTGCGCAAATTTTCTGCCAGTGCAGCTCGTGCCGCATGGTCAGGGATGTTCTGCGAAAGCGGGTCAGTCAAAATGATTTGAGTCCCGGGATAAGCTTTTCTGAGCTTCTGAACGATTTGGCGCGCGTTAGAACTTACTTCTGCAAATGATTTTCCGGCATCGTTACCTGATCCTTGAATATAGATCGCCCGAGGAGCGCCATCGGGTAGTAACCACCGGTTTTCTACAACGCCCTTGAAGTAGTTAATGTCTCCGCTAATGGGGTCGGGGTTCCATTGGAATAGGTATAAGTACCGTCTGCGTAGTTTTTACGACAGCCAGTATCTGGTCGTGAAGCAACCATGCCGGTGCCACCGCAGCGGTAGAACCATGGGGTGTATCCCGCATCTCTGATGCCTTTACCTACCCACGAGTCTCTCCATACCTGGGAGTCACCAATCGTCAGAATGTCACCGGCGCCAATGTGCTGATCAGCGCGCATGATAAGCCCTGAATTGGTGTCTAAAACGTACGCGCCGTTAGAGGAATAGGTCTTAATGCCCCGGTCACTTCGCTCGGAGTAAAGAGGCTGGCCCCAGCCATCGCGCGTCTCATGAATCCATCGCTGGTACACTTCGTTCGCCATGGGAACAGAACCCTTGCCCGGCGAATATACTACGGTTCCCTGCTGAAAGAACTTCACCCAGTATCCGCTACCGATGCCGATATTCGCGGAGACCGCGGTACCAAAACCCCAGTTACTGGCTACTTTATCCATGTCAGCGATAGGGTCGGCTGCTGCCGCCGCTGAAACCTGAATGCGGTCCGCCTCTATATTTTCGTTACTGTGGGTGGGAACTTCACCGTCGTAACCGCTCACATCGGCGGGGACGCTTTCCGCAGCGGATGGTTGAGTAGGAACAGATTGGGTGGGTCTCGGCTGAGGGGCAGCGAACGCGGGGGATACGAAAAGGGGTGCTGCTACCATGCAAGCAAGGGCGGCAGTAACTGAGGTTTTTCACCAGAAAGCAGATGAATACATAAGGGGGATCTTTCTTAGAGAACAAAAAGGAAAAATGTGTGAGAGAGATAGACTCGACTCACTCCTAATAATAGAGCGCAGGGCGCAAAGACAAGACGAAAATCTGGATATTTCTCCTCCTGTAGATCCTCTCAAAATAGGAAGACAGTCAGCAAAGGCTCCTCCGAAAAGTACACCGTTAGTGCAAAAATACATGCTCAAGCTTGTACTTTTGCAGTAGCGGTGTACGGTCTGTTCAGAAGCCAAGATATGATGCAACCATCAGAATTTCTTCGCTTACAAGGGAGTAGTCATGAAGGTTCTTGTCTATGGTGCAGGCGCAATGGGTCTGTATTTCGCGGGCAGGCTCGCACAAGCAGGGCACGAAATCTATCTAAAAACCAGGAGCGAATGGGGCGAACCCACACTCACTCTTCAGAGCCCCCACCAGACTAACGAAGTGGTAGCTCTCTCCGGCATATTTACCGAAGTACCTGAGTCGCTCGACGTCGATGTCGTTATCTTGGCAACTAAAGCTTGGCAGATTTCCGATGTAGTCAAAGACCTCCGCGGCAAAATTTCTTCTGGCGCGGCAATACTTACCGTGCAGAATGGCATTACTGCCCCAGAGAACGCCAGTGAATGTTTGGAAGAGTCTTCCATAGTGGCGAGTACCTGCGTGGTGATTGTCCAGCGAACTGCCCCAGGCGTTGTCAAGCTCCTGGGGCACGAAGCCAAATTGGTAGCTGGAGAATTTGTATCCCGTAATGGAAAAGGTCTTTCTACCGTTATCGCCCTGTTTAAAAATACTCCGATTGACCTGACGGGAACTGACGATATTCGTCGGGCGCTGTGGAAAAAGCTGGCGCTTATTTCTTCGTATGGAGCGGTAGGAGCTGTTTCCAATCTCTCTGTGGGGCAGACTCGCTCTCATGAAAGTACGCGGCAGATGGTGCGCGATTCGATGGACGAGTGTGCACAGGTGGCTCGCGCGCACGGGGTGAATGTGACCGAGAGCGATATTGCAGATATATTCGTGATCTATACCGATGGATTTGAAGAAGCTACCACGTCCTCTATGCAACGCGACCTTGCTGAAGGTAAACCCTCTGAACTAGAAGACCAAGTAGGTGAAGTAGTCCGACGGGCGCACACCGTGGGAGTTGAGGCCCCTACTCAAAACTTTATGTATCGGGTGCTACTCGCCCGAGAGGAAATCGCGCGAAATAAAGGTTAGAGATAGATCCCCTTGCCGGGTTCAAAAACGGCGGGCATAATTGAACCAGGCTCGCCCTCGCGAGCCAAAACATCTAGAGAAAGGCGGACGCCATGAGCACATTCGCAGTTTCAGCGCGCTCTCAACCCATCCGCCTGTTCTCCTCGCTCACCGCAAGCGCCCGGTAGGCTCACTTATCTCCGTCAGCCATTCTGACGTTTCTCAACAGGCGGGTTCTTTACCCCTGTACATGCCATAAGAAATGGACATACCTGTTGAAAAATTCTTCACAAACCGCCGAACTTTTACACACCCTCGGGCTTTCTGAAGGGCGCCACCTGGTCTTTGAGACAGAGTCACGCGCTGACACACAACTACTAGCGCGAGTCGTCATACTTCACGGCAACCATGCCGAAGTAGCGCTCGTCGTCGACGAAAAAATAGTCTTGGAAAACGCAAATCTCTCTCATTACTTACCCCACACCCCGGTAGCGGGCGACTGGGTGTTTGTCACCCAAGAGAACAAAACAACCACCATTGTGAACGTCGCCCACCGGTATACCGAGCTCGCTCGTCCCAGCGCAGACGGGCTGAGTAGGCAGGCGCTCGCATCGAACATCGATACTGTGCTGTTAGTGGTCTCAGTGGAAAAACCGCCGAGCCTTAAAGCTATTGAAAAGCTCATGATTATGGGCTGGGATTCGGGAGCGACTCCGGTTCTTGTTCTTTCAAAAATTGATGCCTGCGAGAATCTTGCCAAGGAAATGAGCCGAATAGAAAACGTCTCAGTCGGTGTAGAAACTATCTGTTGTAGCGTCAAAACGGGGGAGGGGCTGGCGGAAATCTCGCAGCTTGTTTCCCAGGGCACGACCACTATGCTCGGTGCCTCGGGCGCGGGAAAGACTTCCCTTCTGAATGCGTTAGAGGGGACAGATGCCGCCACCTTCGAAGTTCGCCGCGATGGACAAGGACGCCACACCACCACTACTCGTAAGCTTTACATGCTCTCTGGTGGCGGCGTCATGCTGGATGTTCCTGGCATCCGTTCTTTGACCGTGGATGTCAGTAATAGCGCTGTAGAAGAAACTTTTGCCGATATTTCTGCTCTAGCGAATCATTGCCGATTTTCCGATTGCCAGCATGACGGTGATTTTGGCTGTGCCGTTGAAGCCGCCATCGACGCCGGAGAATTGCCCGCGCGTCGGCTGGAAAGCTGGCAGGGCGTTCAGCGAGAACTTGCCTACCAGCGCAGAAGGAATAACCCACGCGAAATGGCAGAGCAGCGAAAACAGTGGAAGCAACAAACTAAGAATTTCCGCAAAAAGAGCTAGGTAAATATAACTCGGGGCTCTTGCTCAAAAAATACACCGTTAGCGCAAAAATACATGCTCAAGCTTGTACTTTTGCACTAATGGTGTACTTTTATGTGTCGGCTTCCCCTTACTGCGCCCGCTGCGTGAATCCTCAACCTTTTGAATAACCGCCCGTGGCTTGATTCACGTATTCTCCCCGACCAGATAAGGTATATGAGACGGCGCTTTCACCGCGCCACCACAGGGTCACAATGGCGTGGCCGAAACCTTTTACTCGGAGGCATATTTTGCACGCTCAAGACGGCGCAAATTTCACCTGGTCAGGCAATGATGAGTGGATCGGTCAGTACTACCGCCACACTTCAGAAGAAGAACTGCAGGGCTATTCGCAAGAAGAACTAGAAAAGCTGGCAGGTGCGCACCGTAAATTGGCGTCGCGCCGCGCACCCGGCGAAGCATTGGTAGACGTCATGGAGGACGGCTCGCAGAGCATTCTGCTCATCGCAACGGACGACATGAGCTTCTTGGTCAGCTCCATTACCGCCGAGATTGCCGCTAAATACGGCGGAATTTCCTCGCTCAACCACCCCATTTTCATTGTGGAGCGCACCGTCGATGGTGAGCTCGTTTCCATCCAGCCCACCGGCGTTGAACAGCCTGTGGCGTCGGGTGATACCGCAGCTCTTCCTTCCCTACGCATCTCCCAGCGCGCAGATTCAAACACTCAACTAACAATCGAGTCCTGGATTTCGGTTCGCCTTGCGTCCTACCTCAACCCCGATGAACGAACCCAGTTGATTTCTGACGTCCACACCATCCTCAGCGATGTTCAGCTTGCTGCCAACGACAGCACGGCAATGGCGCAACGTGTGTTAGAAATTGCCGAGGGTCTGGAGCCGCTTCAGGACATCACCTTGGGTGGGGCGGAGCACTACTCCGGCTACCTAAATTCTGAGGTTGATCCAGCCTCCCGCGTGGCAAGTGTGCAGGAATTCTTGCGTTGGCTGGCCCGCGGTAATTTCCTGTTTATGGGAGTGAAAGAGCGCGATCTGAGAGGCTCAGGCTCAGAGGTTACTTTGACTGACCGCCCCGGAACCGGCCTGGGCGTGCTGGCGGGTGAAGATTCCAATAGCTTCACCGTGACCGGTTTCTCCGCAGAGAACGCCCATGACCCCCAGCCTATTTACATCACCAAGGCGAACTCTCGCTCCACTGTGCACCGCCATGAGTACCTGGATTACATTGGGGTGCGCGACTTCGATTCTTCGGGCAACGTGATTGGCGAATACGTTATTTTGGGTCTGTTCTCCTTGCAGGCTTACTCCCTACCTGCCAGCGAAACCCCGCTGGTGCGTGAACGCGTAGCTATCGTGCGCCGTCGTCTGGGTTTCCAGCCTGGTTCGCACTCTGACAAGACCCTGACGGGCATCATTGAGGCATACCCGCGCACCGAGCTACTTCATACAAACGTAGATAAGCTCACCGAAATTTTCCGCGGAATCATGGGCTTGGAAGAGCGACGCACTACCCGCCTTTTCTTGCGTCCCGACGATTTCGGCCGCTTTGTTTCCGCTATCGTTTTCTTGCCGCGCGACCGTTACAACACCGGTGTTCGCCAGCGTATTGAGCAGGTTTTCCGCGAGGAAATTGACCTAGACTCCCAGGACTTTGAGGTTCGCCTCTCCACCTCATCGCTGGCACGCCTGTTCTTCCGCTTGCGCCTGGCTCACCCCCATGAGCTACCTGACCTGGATACCGCCAACATTGAGAAGCGCCTTCAGCGTGCAGTGCGTTCTTGGGGTGAGGCTACTGTTGCCGCACTCGAAGCTGCTCACCCTGGGGATGAAGGACGTGCGAGTGCTAGCGCCTGGTCTGAGGCTGTGCCTGCAACCTACCGCGCTGACTATAGCGTGGATGAGCAGATTGTAGACATCGATATTTTTGAGTCGCTCTCTACCGACGACGCTAAGCCTGCTGCCGTGCGCATTTCAACGGACGAACAGGGCGCGCGCGTCAAAACCTACCTCTCACAGGCACATACTCTGACCGAGTTACTCCCGGTTATGCAAAATATGGGTCTGACCGTTATTGACCAGAAGCCTTACGAAATCAAGCCTTCTGATGGTCGCTCTTTCTTGCTCTACGACTTCGGCGTGAAGTTCCCCGCCGGCGTCAACCCCGCAGAAGTAGCCGATGTGTACGAGGATGCCCTGAACGCTTACCTACAACAGCGCCGTGAGTCAGATTCACTCGACCGGTTGATGCTCGCCGAAAAGCTCGACTGGAAGCACGTTGCGGTTCTGCGTACCTACACCCACTACCTGGGTCAGTTGGGCCGCGGGTTCACCCCCGAATTTATGTCGGACACCCTGCTGGCATACCCCGCCGTAACCGGACTTTTGGTGGACTTCTTTGCAACCAGCTTTGACCCCGAGAAGAACCTCTCCGAGGACGAGCGTGAAAGCACCCGTCAGGATATTTCGGCAAAGATTCAGGAAGCTTTAGGGGAAATTCCTACGCTGGACGCCGACCGCTTCTTGCGTTCTATGGCAACCGTTATGGCGGCAACTCTGCGCACCAACGCTTTCTTGAACGACTACGGTGTGGCTATCAAGGTAGCTCCTCAGGAAATCGACTTTGCACCGTTGCCCCGACCCAAGTTCGAAATTTTTGTGTACTCACCGCGCGTCGAGGGTGTTCACCTGCGCTTCGGTTCAGTAGCTCGCGGCGGTTTGCGCTGGTCTGACCGCCGTGAAGACTTCCGCACCGAAGTTCTTGGCCTGGTAAAAGCTCAGATGGTGAAGAACTCGGTCATCATTCCCACCGGCGCTAAGGGCGGCTTCTTCCCCAAGCAGCTCCCCGACCCCGCACAGGACCGCGATGCCTGGATCACCGAAGGTCGCGATTCTTATAAGATTTTCATCCGCTCGCTACTTTCCGTTACCGATAACCTCTCGGTGGGTGAAGACGGAAGCGAAACCGTTGTGCGCCGTGAGGGCATTATTGCCCGCGACGGCGACGACTACTACCTGGTGGTTGCCGCCGATAAGGGAACCGCAGCGTTCTCAGACACCGCCAACGCCATTTCCGAAGAATTTGGCTTCTGGCTAGGAGATGCTTTCGCATCCGGTGGTTCGGTAGGTTACGACCACAAGGCAATGGGCATTACCGCACGCGGTGCCTGGGAATCGGTCAAACGCCACTTCGCAGAATTGGGCCGTGATGACCAGACCGACCCGTTCACCGTCGTCGGTATTGGCGATATGTCAGGTGACGTCTTCGGTAACGGACTGATGCGCTCGAAGGTAGCGCGCCTGGTTGCAGCCTTCGACCACCGCGACATTTTCCTGGACCCCAACCCCGATGCCGCCGCGGCCTTCAATGAGCGTGTGCGCCTCTACAACCTGCCCCGTTCCTCGTGGCAAGACTACAACCCCGAACTCATTTCAGAGGGTGGTGGCGTGTACTCCCGCCGAGCAAAGTCCATCGAAATCACCCCGCAGGTACGCGAAGTGCTGGGCCTGGATGAATCGGTGACCGAGCTGGCTCCGGCAGACTTGCTCTCCGCCATCCTCAAAGCACCCGTAGATTTGCTGTACAACGGCGGTATCGGTACCTATATCAAGGCATCCACCGAAACTAACGAGCAGGTTGGCGACAAAGCAAACGACTCGCTGCGCATTAACGGTGCCGACGTTCGCGCCACCATCATTGGCGAAGGCGGCAACTTGGGTATGACCCAGCTGGGGCGTATCGAAGCCGCAGAAAACGGTGTCATTCTCAACACCGACGCCATCGATAACTCCGCCGGCGTGGAAACCTCTGACCGCGAAGTCAACATTAAGATTCTCGTGGACCGCCTGGTCTCTCGCGGTCTTCTTGATGCTAACGAGCGCGCCGCCTTCATCGAATCGCACCGCGAGGATGTTGGGCATCAGGTTCTCGAAACCAACATCAAGCAGAACGTGCTACTACAGGCAGAACGCCACGGCGTTATCCCCGGTGTCAGCGCCTACATCCGTTTGATTCATGACCTCGAAGAAAACGCAGGTCTAGTGCGCGAGGTGGAATTCATCCCCAGCGACCAAGAAATTGAAGAACGTTATGCCCAAACCGGCATCACGCTCACCAGCCCCGAGCTGTCCGTTCTTGCTGCCTACGTGAAGATTCACCTCACCGAAGAGCTAGAGAAAACCACCTTTGCCGAGGACCCCTACCTAGAGGGCGTTCTACGCGAATACTTCCCGCCAGCTCTAGTGGAGCGATTCGGCGAGCACCTGGAATCCCACCCGCTGCGTCAGGAAATTATTTGCACACGCGTCGCTAACGAGCTGGTAGAAACTGCCGGAATCACCCACGTATTCCGCGCACAGGAAGAAACCGGTGCAGGGGTGGACGCCATTGCCCGCGCCTTCATCGTCTCCCGCGAACTGTTTGATATCGGATATGCCGCGCAGATGCACCGCGACCTGCCCGCCTCCACTCCGTTGGAAGCATGGCAGTCCATCATCCGCGATTGGCAGCGTGTACTTGACCGTCTGGTCCGCTGGTTCATTACCGAGCGCTCGGTTGTGGTGGGAACTCCTATTGAGGAACTCATCCAGAAATACTCCCAGGTGCGGGATCTCCGCCGCGACCTGCCACAGTACCTCTCCGACGAGTCTCGCGCACGTCTAAACGTACTGCGCACCCAGGCGGAAGAATGGGGAATCCCCGAGGACCTCCTGGTCATCTGGATTCGTAGCTTTGAAGGCTTCGCCCTCATGGACGTAGCTCGCATAGCCGCTGCCAATGACCTCGACGTCGATAAGGTAGCGCACATCTACTTCTCGGTCTACGACCGCTTTGGGGTAGATGAGCTGCTCACCTCTATCTCCCACCTGCCGCGCAACGACCGCTGGGAAACCCTGGCACGCTCGGCGCTGAGAGATGACCTCTACGAGATTGCTGCTGCTTTGGCGCTCGCCGTCGTACGCGACCAGAACGTGGAGCGTACTCCCGCATCTGCCGAAGAGGCCGACGGTATTCTCACTACCTGGGTCAATGAACACCCCGTTCGTATGGAACGTGTGGACTCCACGCTGGCTCAGATTGCTGAGGCTGCCCCCGGTGAGGACGGGCGCCCCCGACTGGCAGTGCTCTCGGTAGCGTTGCGCGCCTTGCGTGGAGCGGTCTCCTAGTTCTCCTCTACGTTGAGGTGCAAGAAAGGGTCAACTTTTTGACGGAAAGTTGACCCTTTCTTGCATCCCAGAGGGGGCGACTTATCGCTTTTCAGGCACCCATGCTTTAACCTGGGCCAGCGCCAATAACCAAGAATCTCTGCTTATGAATCGCTGCCCCACTGGGCAGACCAAGCTGACGTTCGACGTCGGTGCCCTGGCGAGGTTCGTCGTCTTTGGTCAGGCCATCGTAGGCGACCTTCGCGCCTAGTCCATTTTTGAAGAACTGGGTGGCGGCGTCGAGATCGGGAACGGTGACGCCGATGTGCTGAATGGCGCGGAGCGAGCAGGTGAAGAAATTTAGGGTGGTGGCCATCGATGCTACCGATGCCGCATTGGTGACTGCCACGCAAAAGCTACGCCGAGGCGCATTTTACGAACGGTTTGAGCGAGAAATTAGCCAGATGTACGAAGGATAGAGGGCGGCGTGGTTTATCTATCGGCGTGCAATGCGGCGGGTTCAGAGTGAGAGGCCCCTCTACATTCTTGGTGCTCTTTCTACAAGAAACTTTTTATAAAACTGGTCTCGGAACAAAATGTTCCGAGACCAGTTTTCGCTTAAAATATTAGAGAAATTTAGAAAATACCGTGCTGATGCAGGGCTTCCGAATCAGCAGGAACTTCTCCAATGGCGTCCCACAGTTCAACAATCTTTCCGTTATCTACGCGCCACAGCTCGCAGTACGAATGCCTTACTCCGCCGATGCTTCCTTCGGAATGAGTCAGAACAAACTGACCCTGCGCAACGGTGCGATGAATCCGGTCGTAGACAAGACCTTCGCCGTCCTCCTGGATTTTGCGGAGAAAATCCACGCAATTTTGCGAGCCATCGGCAATATCGGGAGAGTGCTGGAAAAACCGATCGTTCTGGGTGTAATCAATAAAACCTGAATAGTCGCCGCCGATGAGCGTGCGTGTAAAGAACTCTATTACGGTCTTACGATTATCTTCAGTCTGGCTTTCATCGCCAGGATCGGTAGTGCCATCGAGCTGGGTTCGTCCGCTTGGATTCGGCGCCGCCTCGGGAACAAGGTTGTCCCAATGCTCCACTACTTTTCCGTCTTTAACCCGATAAATATCGAAGCCAACAAATGGGGTCTCCTCAATTCCTTCGAACCGTCCGTGAAGTACCACGAGATGATTCGAGGTATCCGTAATAACCCGGGCGTTGGTGTACTTAAGGCTCTCACCGAGGTCTTCGACGAAAGCTCGCAGACCTGCGGCATCGTCAGGAATCAACGGTGAATGCTCAACAAAATCCTCAGCGAAATATTCATCCAGCACCGAGGTATCATGCTGATCAAATAGCCGGGTATGTGCTTCAAGAACGAGTTGACCAATATCTGCCATTGTTTTCTCCCTAACTCTGGTGTGGCGAGAGGTTCTAGTCTGCTACGAAATACATCCGCTTATTGACGAACTCATCCATGCCATATGGGCCAAGTTCGCGGCCGTAGCCGGAGTTTTTGACCCCGCCAAAAGGTACCTCTGCGCCTTCGGCGGCGTAGGTATTGACATTCGCCATTCCCACTTCGAGCTGCTGGCCCACCTTTCCGGCGCGAGCGACGTCTTCGCTGAAGACGCAACCGCCCAACCCATATTGGGAGTTATTGGCAAGCTCAACGGCTTCTTCATCAGAGGAAACCTTGAAGACGGTAGCTACCGGGCCAAAGAATTCTTCATAGTAAATCTCTGAACCTACCGGAATGTCAGTAATAACAGCCGGGGCAAAATAAGAAGAGGAGTCATCCAGCAAAGTGCCGCCGGTGCGCAAGTTGGCACCCGCTTCTACGGCCTTGTCCATCTGGGCCTTGAGGTTTTCTGCCGCTGAACGTGAGGAAAGCGGCGTGAAAATCGTCTCCGAAGCCTCTGCCGGTTTACCGGGTTTCATAGCTTCTGCAAGTTTGACGAGCTCATCTACGAACTCATCGTAGATATCTTCCATCACGATGATGCGCTTGTTGGAATTACATGCCTGCCCGGTGTTGTACATGCGTGTTGCCCAGGCATCTTTAGCTGCCTGTTTAACGTCGGCGGTATCAAGGATGATATAGGGGTCAGAACCGCCCAGCTCCAGGACGACCTTTTTGAGGTTCTCACCGGCTATAGCGGCAATAGCAGAACCAGCGCGTTCGGAACCCGTCAACGAGACTCCTCGTACGGCGGGGTGAGCAATGAGGTCTGCAATCTGGTCATGGGTAGCGAAAATATTTTTATAGACGCCCTCGGGGACACCCGCTTCTTTCATGATGTCTTGGATAGCTAGAGCCGAGCGCGGGCAAATCTCCGCGTGTTTCAAAAGAATCGTATTGCCTAGCATTAGGTTGGGCGCAGCAAAGCGGGCAACCTGGTAGTAGGGAAAGTTCCAGGGCATGATTCCCAGAAGCACACCCACAGGACGGCGTTGGATGTAGGCTTTGCCGTCCATCTCAACGGGGATTTCTTCATCTGCAGCGAACTTGGGGCCGTGGTCAGCGTAGTAGTTGAAGATAGCGGCGCAGAACTCTGCTTCTTCTACACCCTCTGCAAGGGGCTTACCCATTTCTAGAGAGATAATTTCAGCGAGCTTATCTTTGCGTTCCTCGAAAAGTTCTGCAACGCGAGTAACAATCTTTGCCCGGTCTTCGATAGGGGTATCGCGCCATGTTGTGAAGGCTTTATCGGCATTCTCAACAGTGGACTTGATTTCTTCGTCGGTGATGTAGTCGAAGGTCTCGGCCACTTCGCCAGTGGTGGGGTTCTCTACACGGTAGGTTTTCATCTTTGGCTCTCCATTCGCTTAACGTGACACGGTTAACTCTTATCATTTATGATGTAAGTCACAGAGTCAAGGAAAGTTTTTGCAGTTGCGCGCGTGGGGTCGCATTTAGAGAGGGTGAAAAATGTGCAAAGTAAAAAGGTGTGAGGGGTGTTGTTTTCCTAGCTGTATGCGAGAGCGGTAGGCTCCCCCGCAAATGGGTCATCCTTGGAGTTCTTTGTAATTACAATTTCTGCGCGACTACAGATGCGATCGCGTTCATCTTCCCCCACTAACTCTGCGATGAGTGCAGCAGCCATGTCGATGCCAGCTGCAATACCGGAGGATGTCCAGAGGTTGCCATCATGCACCCATCGAGCAGAGCGCTCCCATTGGATATTGTGACCGCATGATTTGACCCATTCGAGGGCGCGTTTATTACTGGTAGCTCGGTGGCCGTTGAGAATTCCAGTGCAAGCAAGGAGGGCGGCCCCTGTGCAGACTGAGCTCACAATATCTACTTGCGCGCTGGCAGTCTTGAGCCAGGCGAGAAAGCCTGTATTAGCGGTAAGCGGGCGTGTGCCCCGTCCGCCGGGAACCATGAGCAACTGGGTGGAATGAGATTTCTGACTGAGAAAGTCTGCTTATGTTCGGTCTGGTACCACGCGCACACCTTGCGCACTTTCTACTGGTTCAATAGTGGGTGCCAGATACTCAACCTGCCAGCCCTCAACAAAACCAAAAAGCTCAGCGGGTCCAAATACATCGAGGAGCTCGAAACCCTGAAAAAGGACGATGGAGATGCGCATGAGGTCAGCTTATAAGAAAGTGCTGGGCTATCTGAGGGTTTTGGCCCTGAATGACGGCAGCGAAATACCGAAGCTAAATCGTGGCGTCGACGTCCTCTTGGAGAGCGAGGCCTCGGCGTAGTGCACCTTCAATGAAATAGATAATCATGAGGAGCAGAAATCCGCTCAAGAACGGAACGTTCGCCCATTCTTGATTGATGGTGACATGAGGATAGCTCTGGAAAATAGCGAGAACTTGCGAGTCAAGAATAAAACCAAGTGCCCAGTAAGCGATAAGTCCGATGATAAGAATCCACCGAATAAAGGAGAAATATTTAATTGATTTGCGTGTGAAATGAGCCCGCTCGTTGAAGGCTGCACATACCAGTGCCATGAGTACGCAAAATGCAGTTGCGACGACGAGGGGGAGAAGGTGGTAGCTCCACGCCAGGGCGAGGATGTGACCCGGCAACTCTGAAGTATCGAGAGTTGTTCGAACTGCTTTATCTATATCGTAAGAAGTGACCCATAATGGTTCGCGTGAAGGGTAAGGCCAGTAGAGAAAGGCTGTTATTGGGATAAGGATGGAAAGGCTAATAAAGCCGATGAGGGGAGACTTAAAGCTCCGCTCGGGAGAGTGATATGAGCTCTGGGCAGGTTCGTTCATTGTTATTTTCCTTATCAATCCTTATCTAAGCTGAACAGCTCGCCCGGGGTGCATTCCAATACTTCACAAAGTGCGGTGAGGGTCGAAAAGCGGACTGCTTTTGCTCGATTATTTTTCAAAATGGATAGATTGGCCACCGAAATTCCAACGAGAGTGGAAAGCTCAACAAGGGTAAGCTCTTTCTCTTCCAGAAGATGTTCAAGATGGCATCGAATCCGATGTTCTTCAACGGGTGGCATGTGTGGAACCTTTTCCTAGGATGTTCTGATTCTGATTAAAGCATATCGATTTTCGATATGCTAGAGAATGGTCAAACACCACGTACAGGAAAAGAAGACAAAAATGGCTGCCCCAGCCCCTGCGACGAAGGAGAGCTATGCGCCAACCTCTCGCTCTAGCCGTATTCGCCCTTGCGGTAGCACTCTTTGTATACACCGTCTTTGTCGGTACGGCTTCGCCTGCGACAACCTGGGTTACTTTTGGCGCGCTCGTCGTTTTGTTTGGTCTGGCTGCTTTTCTAGCCGCTCCCCACAAGAAAGAAAGACTCTTTTCAACATCTCTGCTTTGCATGGTGATTTCGGTGCCCGCGCTGTTGCTCATTGCCGCGCTGGGAGAAATGCTGGTGTAATCGTTGAAGCATCCCCACCAATTTTCTCAATAAGTTCCTTATTGAGAAAATCGCCGGGGATAGTCTCAATAAGCCCTATGCCTTCACCGGTAGCCACACCTGCATCGCGTAGTCCTCTGCGCCGGTGTCGCCGGGGCCGAAAATCTCCATGGCGGAGCCGTTGGGCTTAAGTCCGTGATCGGGCAGGAAAGTGCTCACCAGGTATTCCAGTCCGGTCGACGACGCCAGGGGAGCGGGGCCGCGCACGTCCACAATCGCGTATTCGCCGGCAGGAACTTCCGCCGCGTTGAGTCCTAGCTTGCCGGCGCTCTCGCGCGAATCGACTACCAGCCCCGCCATGTAGTCGAATTCCTGGTTCTTATTAGCCCCAAAAATAATAGCTATTTGCTGGGCATGAGCAACGTTGGCGCCAGCTAAAGTTGCCGAGTCAACTACCTTCGTCCATAGAGCGGCGCGGCCCTCAAACTGATCGACAGTTTCTCGTAGACCGGCAACGACGAGAGCGGGTTTGTGTTCCACGCGGGCAAAATCAGACATAAAACTCCTTGAAACGAGCGGGTTGAGCATTAATCATCTCAGAAAACCCGCCACGCGCGTGAGCTCCTGCGCCCGCACACAACTTTGGTCAATTTTGAGGCGTTTTGACGCCTAAAACGCCTCAAAATTGACCAAATTTTATTGTAAATTCCGTTTTGATTCTAAAAGTGTTATCCATTGTACGTAATTTTCTTTACGGTGATAATTCTCATATTTTTCTAAAAATTTGCAAGAAATGCTTTTCATGAAGAACATAGAGGCTTATTCAAAAGTCCTCCCAGCCGCATAAAACACCAACCCCCGAACCACCGCAAACACCCGCCCATACACGCTCAGCGGCCGCCGGAAACCTGTATGCAAAACCCGCCACGTCTTGACCTGCGCGATAACCCGCTCCACCACCGA
>NZ_LXTU01000004.1:0-5439 GCF_001683935.1 Rothia sp. ND6WE1A
CTCAGGGGTATTGCCTGTGATGGCTTGGATAATGCCAACGATGATAGCTAGGGCAAAGAAGAGGACGATGATTCCTAGGCACCCTAGGCAGGAGAGGACTCCGCCTTTTGCTACTTTGTCTTGGGGGAGTTTGACCTTGGTCTGGGGAAGTTTGAGAGAGAGCATGAGGTACTTACTCTATTTAGGGGATATCAATCCATGTTTCGTAAAAAGCCTTTCTATTATAGTGAATCGTCTAGTTTTTACAGACACGTACGAGTGTCCAAGACTTCTTCAATAGGTGAGGTGTTTAGGGTCTTTTCGCCAAACTCGCTGTAACCGTTGAGTGCTCTGCAATCCAATCCGCAGTGCTAGGGTCAATCTGCTCAGCTGTTGCATGGATTGAGTCCAAAACCGCTAGTGTTTCCCTTTTCTCACGTTGCACATCTAATCGGATTAACGGTTCATGGTGAGCGCAACGGTTGCGCATCCTGTAAGTCCGTTCTAGATGGTTCTCAAATTCTTCTCTCGAGACTTGTCGGGTAAGAGATGAGAGAAATTTAGGCCAAACAGTGCTCTGATATGTCCGGGTAAAAAGAAACCGCCAAAAATCCAAGGATAAATCCACAATAATTTTTTCTGGAAGGATCGTTGGGGTCATTATTTGGGGGGATGCTTTGTGGATTGATTTTTGAGCTTGATACGTCCAGAGGATACGAGAATATAAGAACCAGTCTGTCCCGCAGGTGGTGCTGAATTGGTGGTCAATGGCGTTACAAAGAAGCACCTCACGGTGCCCGGTATCGGCCAACAGTTCCTTAGTGATGCGGGTGTTGTAGATATAGAGCTGTTTAAGGTTGCGGTGGTGGGAATATTTACTGAGTCAGGGCGTGGAAAACCAGTGTTCGAGAGTATTGAGATGCTGGTTGTTTTTATTTTCTAGCATTACAGTTAAGAGTAAAAACCCCGGGTCGATTCCTACGCTTGTGCGTATATCACCGGGGTTATTAATTTTTTTGAACTTTTAGAAAGGTAATCCAAAAGCTAATCTCGCTCCAGCGAACAACAGTTTCATAAGTTGGGTGCTTGCCTCTGTTATTCCTAATTCCACGAACTTATTCATCAACTTGTTTATCGTAGATTGTGCCTCGTCCTTGGAAGATGCCTGCTTCATTTCCTGCTCGGCGCGGGTTGCCAACTCTAGAAGCTCTTGCTGCTGTTGAAAGTCCGAGACTTCTTCCCGAATCGCCGTATTTAAATTTTCAAAGTACGCAGTTATCTCAGTTAGAGCTTCTGGCGGTAACCCATTATTACTGGTTAGTGTTTGCGTAGCGTTATCGCCTATAGCAATCTGGCTCCCTGCAATATCCCCATGGAAGGTGTTTGTGGTATGGGTATTTCGTGAATTATCAGTGGAGTTATAAACGTATGTGGAATTTTCAGAAGCTGTCCAGGCAGGAACTTCTTCTCTATTCATCTTTGTTTCCCAACCGGGCTGTAAATCTATACGAACAGGAAAATTCCTGCCCCAAGCCGAATATGTCTTAATTGCTCCTGCACGCTCTAAGTCTTCGATAGCTTCGCATATCTCGTCTTCTGTATATGAGTTATCAGAATCTTGCACCAACTCAGAAACATTATCCCCTCTGCCATCTTTGACTAATTGAAGAATGTTCAGCTGAAGTTTTCCGCGTCGTCCGCTAGTTTCTACCCAATCGCGAACATTAAATTTAAGCTCTTTTCCGTGGCTGGTGAGCACCGCGGAAGTCAAGTTGCCATTAGCTTTAGTTTTAGCACTGACAAAACCAGCATTTTTCAGTTTATAAATGAGAGGTAAATCTGGGGATTCTTCACTTAGGCTTACGTTCAAAATCCCCTCAGGAGAATCTTTGATGATCTCATCGAATCTAAACATTTCTTGCGGTTTAAGAGAAATTCCTACCATGAGAACCTACTTTCATAAATTATATTTATATCTGGACACACCTATAACAATTGTGGTCCAAGTAATATTCCCTCATTCAAAATACGGTAGGAGCAGTTCGGCAAGACTTGTTCAAAAGTCCCTCCAGCTACATAAAACAGCAACCCCGAACCACCGAAGACACCTGCCCATATGAAGCTAACGGTCGCCGGAACTCCGTGTACAGAACCCGCCACATCTTATACTTAGCAATAGCCCGCTCCACACCGCGCGGTATGAATTAATGAATCAGTACAAAACCTTCACATTCGCAACGGTCCTAAAGGTTTTCCTACGTTTTGTGGGAGTTACTAGACCCAATTCAACATAGCCTTTATTGGCTAAAGTTCTTTCTTTTAGATACCTTCCTAAACTCTGATGGATAAGGCATAAGCGTCATGCCTAGCCCCCCGGTGGTGGGTCGGTGATAGCTAGCAATTTTCCATTCATCGTACAGATGACCTGATGGTTGAAACCAGCACGCTGGTGTTTACCTGAAAAAGAGTTTTTTCCCTTGTGAAGACCAGTTCCACACCGGAATCAAAACGCCGCCTATTACCAGTGAGCCGGGGATATTCTGGAGAGATTCGAGTCCTTAAATTTTCAATTCCTCTAGTTCCAGGAACGCTTTTTCGATGCGGTGAATAGTTCTGGAAATCGTAGGTTGAGAGACTGTGAACCTATCAGCGAGGTCTTCTTCGGTGGAGTTTTGGCGTAGGTAGAGGAAGGTAATTTTTAGAGCTTAGTTGAGGGAGATTTTTTTCGGTCTCGTGTCTAATTTTTCCCAGGTAAAGTTCTTATTTAGGGCTGCGGTGAGGGGCGAATTGCTCGTGGGTGGGCCCGGTTGTACGCTTGTTGTGCAACGGTCTTTTCCGGTTTGGCTTGAGGTTATTGGTGAAGATTTAACTCTCATTTTGCCTCTGGTGGGGCCGTTATCTAGTAGGTGGGTTTTACCCCTTATGAATAAGCCTCCTTGGACATGGACTATGAGCGTTCATACAAAAAGGTCGCTGGTATCATCAGCTTCAGCTCAGCCATATAGTTGGCTATAGTGCTCGTCATCGTGTTTGGAATCTTTGGATTTCAGGGTTGGGCTAGTATGGTTCAACGTATGTATGTACCTCTCCGGAGATATTAATCGCCAGATCATTCTACAAACCACGTAGCGACATGGGACCCATAATTTTGTACTTTCCCAATTAAATGGTCGCCATCAATAGTCACAGGTATTGATGGTATGGACAATCTGCCATAAGTTGAATCAACGATGGATAATTTATGATGAGTTGTCACCACGTCATTCTCGCCTTCATGAAATCCCTTATTTTCATGATTAGTTAATTCTTGTGCTGCCCCTACAAGGCTTGTTCTTATAATTCCCGATTTGAGGTAAGCAAGCGACTCAAGGATACGGGCAGCTAAGATAAAACCAGTAGAATGATCAAGCGCTTGAACAGGTAAAGCTCCTGGAACTCTTTCACCTACTGAATTGATCACACTGCACATTTCGGAAATACCGGTAGCCGCTTGCACAATTGAATCAAAACCAGCCCGTGTAGCCCAGGGACCTGATTCCCCCCACGCTGAGAGACTAGCTATGAGGAGACCTGGATAGTCATCTCTTAATTGCTGAATACCAAGACCAAATTTATCTAAAGAACCAGGACTGTAACCGATAATAATCACATCCGCTTGAGAGATAAGCTCATGAACCAGGTTCATATCTCTCGAAAAGTCGATGACAGCAGATTTTTTCCCCATACCGTTGGAAATAAATTGCTCTTTGAGCTCTGGTAAAAAGGGCGGGTCTATCCTTAGAACTTCCGCCCCCAAGCATGCAAGTAGCTGAGAGCAAGTTGGACCAGCCACAACTCGAGTCAAGTCTAATACCTTAATACCTTCTGCAGGTAGAACGGGGTTTGATTTGTGAAAATTGTGGGAAAGTCGAGATTCGAGGTCAGATTCTACCCACGGGGCATTTTTCATTGCTATTGCTTGGGGAAGTTGATTCCATTGATCAATTTCTCTCACTGCTGATGCAACGCCCCCGTGGCGAACGATGGTTTTTTCGATTTCTATTTTTGGTAGTGAACTAAAAAGCTCTATTAACTCCTTTTTATTCTCGAACTGATAAGAATCTCTAATTGCTTTGGTGTGGTGAGGGTAATTTCCATGTAATCTTACCCATCCGTCTGCAGCCTTAAAAAAACCTGAGAGTTCGTTCCAAGGTTCAGATGAGCGCTTCCCAACTTTTAGATTTTCCAGACTTGCGAATGAGAATGGTATTTGCGCTATATCTGCTGAGATGGTGCATTTGATACCTCTAGTATCGGCTAAGAGCTGAGCTGCATCGGTTGCTGCTTTGACTGAATGTACGGCAATGTTTTCAACACGTAGGGGGCATGTCTTCCATTCACTGTAGCGGTATTCATGCATATGGGTTCCTTCGCAGTATAGAAATCACAATGTCTAGTTATTACCCCATAAGGCGGAGGTTGGAACTTAATATTCGCCGGGGTCTGATGCAGTTTTTTGCTGGGATATGAAGTGTTCTTCATTAAAAATCGAATTGTCCCTACCAATATGATAGATTCTACATCAAAATATAACCTGGAACACAGTCGTTAGATTGATAGGAAGTATGATGCTTGGTAAAAAATGGACTGCTACTGAACTGCGTGAAGCTGAATCTCAATGGGTGATACCGCTTAATCATCGACATATTGAAGCTGTAAAAAAACTGACAGTAATTCGAGAACCCTAGCAGACCTAACCTCGCAGATTGATTCCCTCCTTTACGAAGGTCCAGGAGTATGTCTACTAAAGAACGCACCTATTGCTAGTGAAGATGAGGCAAAGCAATTCTTGTATTCATTAGGTAGAAGCTTAGGTTATGTAGTAACTCAAAATAAAGCAAAAGACAAAATTGTTGCAGTTGAAGATGCCGGGGGAGATATTGGTCAACCAACTCAGCGCGGTCATAAAACCGGGGGGAAGTTGCCGTATCACGTAGATAGAACAGATGTCATAGTTCTGATGTGCATTCGTCAAGCTGAAGAGGGTGGGGGAAGCTCTTTAGCTTCCTCACGCTACGTTTATGAAGTAATGCAAACAGAGAAACCAGAGCTTTTAGAAGAGTTGACAAAACCTATCCCACATGATCGACGAGGTGAAGAAGAACGGGGAGAGGCTCCTTGGGATCTATTGAGGCTTATTCAAAAGTAGGAACACACCCACACCCCACCAACTAGACAACGGCCCCACCAGCGGCAAAAATAAGAGGATTAAATCACTACAAATAACCTCAAGCCATACCGGAAGAACCGTTGCTCCACCAGCGTACAACAGGGCTCACACCTCAGCAATTCACCACGCTACTGACAGCCCTCACCTCTCATATCACCTGGGCAAAACCAGGCGGAAGACCACCAGCACTAACCCTGGCCCAGGGTCTTAAAGTCACCCTTTTCTACCACCGACACAACCTCACCGAAGAA
>NZ_LXTU01000037.1:0-197047 GCF_001683935.1 Rothia sp. ND6WE1A
CGAATGGCGGGATTCGCGGCGGCGGATTTTTTTCGCTTCGAGACGGGTTGAGCCGCGTACACCGGTGACGCGGTTGGTGCTGTGGGAGTCGGACAGTCGCGGCGCACGCACCTTGGTGACGGTATTTTCGGGGTCGCCGTCGGTTCCGCCGTCAATTTCGATATCAACTTCTCCGCGGCGGCGGCGGCGACGTCGGCGGGAAATCACTTCTTCTTCGTCGTGAGTAATTTCAGCTAGACGGCGCTGGCGACGTTCAGCCTCAAGAGCTTCGCGGCGGGCTTCGCGTTCTGCTTTTGCCTGTTCTGCAATCTCATCGAGATTGGGGGCGAAAAATAGGAGACTATTCGCGGCAGCTGCTTTAGTGAGGTTTTGCAGCTCGGCAGCTAGCTTCTCCCGTTGGGATTTGCTCTCTGCTTTTTCTTCTTCAGTTTCTTCAGCTTCTGAGGAAGTTTCCGGAGTTTGCTCGGAAGAGGTGTTTTCTTCGCTGGGCTGCTGCTCAGCAGAAGTATTGGATGATTCCGTAGCGTCTTCGGCGCTTTCTGGCGTCTCAACATTCTGCTGGTTATCTTGATTATTCTGGCGTTCTGCTGAGGTATCAGGATTCTCCTGGGGGGTATTCTGAATTGAAACCACTTCAGGTGAAGTGGATTCGTCAGCAGAGTTTACGTTCTGAACGTCCTCGCTCATCTGTATTATCTCCTGCCCTAGGGAACGTCCGCATATCGCCCCTACGGCGTTCAGGGGCGCATTGCGCCCAAAAGCTTATAACTACCCGATTGCTCTCCAGCTCTTATGCGATCTACCTGAGACTGACCATTACTAAAGTCGTATTTCTCAGTGAATCGGGCCAACTATTTTTTCGAGTCGAACTTTGTCGAACTTATTTCAATCTAAACCTTGCCACCTGGGGCAGCGGTGCATCGAAAAAACCTGTTGGATGGCTACTTTTGAGTGCGGGTCAAAAGGCCACCGTCCCAATTCTCTCACAGAAAGTGCGCACATCGAATCAGATATTCAGCATTCTTTGCGGTGCCTGACGAGTCTAAGACCTTCAATCTCGAAGTACACATCAGTAAGATGGGGAGAGTCCACGTTCACTTGAGAGGTTAAAGTGCCACATATTTCCGAGGCGTCCACTATCCATGAGTACTCGACCCACGAAGCGATGAAAGCAGACACAAGATACGCGATTCTATCTTTGTTGACAGGCATTCTCGCTTTCGCGTCTTCAGCTATGTTGGTGTATGAGCACTTGCAAATTGCCAAAGATGCATCCCACGTATCAGTGTGTGATATGAATGCTATTCTCAACTGCGGCACCGTCATGCGCACACCTTTTGCAGAGGCATTTGGGTTTCCTAACCCCTACATTGGGCTAGTAGGGTATGCAATTACCATTACAATCGCCACCGCAATTCTTGCTGGGGCACGGTTTTCTCGCTGGTACTGGCTGTGCATGAATGTGGGGCATGTACTGGCGTTTTGCTTCATTCTCTATCTCTGGTTCAACACTACTTTTGTGATCGGCGCGCTATGCCTGTTCTGCATGATCGTCTGGATTATGCAGACCATTTTGATGACCAAGACGACCGCTTATAATATTCAAACGGGTGTTATTCCTGCCCCAGAGCATATTCGTCACGCAGTAGCCGGGTGGTCCTGGTTCGTGGTTATTTTGATTTTTGTGCTCCTCTTCGGAATCATCATCATTCATTTCTTTGATCAGATAATAAATTCTTTCTAAACAGCAAATGGCCCGGTTAGTTGAAACTGACCGGGCCATTTTTATGACTTATTTGAACCAGATAGCGATTTCTCGTTCTGCAGATTCTGCTGAGTCTGATCCGTGCACCAGATTCTTCTGGACACCTGCACCCCAGGAACGCCCCAAATCACCGCGGATAGTTCCGGCAGGAGCCACAGTCGGCTCGGATGGCCCCATGATGCTGCGAATACCTTCAACCACACGATCGCCTTCAAATATTGCTGCCACTACAGGACCTGAGAGCATGAAATCCACGAGGGGCTGAAAGAAGAGCTTGCCCTGGTGTTCGGCGTAGTGTTCTTGGAGGATTTCTTCGGTTGCCTGAAGCTTTTTGAGCTCGACCAGCTGGTATCCCTTCCGCTCAATACGGGCCAAAACCTCACCGGTGAGACCGCGCTCGACGCCGTCGGGCTTGACCAAAATTAGACTGCGCTCAGTCATGAGTACTCCTTAAAATTCGCGAAACTATTGTTCTACCTCACAATATCAGCCCTGGTTGCATGCATGGAACTTCTGGTAGATTGCTCATTCCTTTACTTTTCTGCTCACAGGTTCGCCATAGGTAGGAACAATATCCATCACAGCCCTACCTCATACCCTTGATAACAGGAGCGAAAGGAAAACGACAATGACCCAGAACGTGACCCCTGAAAACAACAGCAACACAGCCCTGAACAGGTATAAATATTTACTGTCAACGGCGAATCCTCAAGAAATTGAAAAAGCACATGAAGAGGCTTTCGCATCGATGAGCGAGAAGTCCTAGCGGAATGTTCTAAAAGCAAAGACATCGAGACATTACGAAGAAGTCTCCGCAACTCATGGTCTGCGGAGACTTCTTCGACTGAGCTGAAACTCGAAGATCTAATGGATTCTAGTTACTCAGATTCTTCCGCTCCCACTCACGCTGTGCTCTCGCACGCTGGACGTTTTCATAATCGAGTTTTTCGCCGGTGTGCACCGCATACCAGTAGGTAGCAGCAAAACAAGCCCCAATAAAGAACATTGGTATCAATGCAAAACCAGTCAATATCAAGCAAACCTGCAATACCCATCCGAGAGTATATCCCCATGATTTGCTCAAAAAAGCAGGGGTAGCAATGAAAGCGGCAGCAAGGAGTAGCCCCACTACCCAAATAGAAATTTTGATGAGCGAACCATCATTAAAATGGTGCCCAAACGTGGCAAGGGTGGCAAAAAATGCAACCAAAGCTTCCAAAGTGAGCACTGTAGATGCGAACATCTTTTTAACCTGTGCCGGTTTCTTCGTTTGCCCCGGGCGCCACTCTCGCTGTCTTTTAGTCATTCGAGCCATCATGTTCTTAGAGTCCCATCATCGAACGTGCTTCACCAATTACCGTGATGGAGCCGGTAATGAGCACAGCAGAGCTGAACTCCTCTCCCGTTCCAGCATCGGTAATTGCCTGAGCTACTGCGTCGTGCAAGTGCTCAAAAGTACTCAGTTGGTCTTCATCGAACCCCGCATCAAGAGCCATGTTTTCCAATTGCTCTACGGGGATGGCGCGTGGAGAATCCGAAGCTGTGAGATATAAAGATAACTCAAAATCGGTGGAATCCAAGTACTCTTCACGGATGGTTTCGAAGATGCCCACGGCGTCCTTCTCCCCCAAAATTCCAACCACTAGGTTGAGTTTATCTACCGCGAAGGATTCTTTAAACGCCTGTGCTGCAGCTTTGATACCGTGTGGGTTATGGGCGGCATCCAGTAAAACGGTAGGTGCGCTACGGATAATCTCTAGACGCCCCGGCGAAGTTAAATCCTCCCAGCCTACACGAATAAGCTCAACGTTCAGGGGCTTCTCTCCCCCGCCTAAGAAAGCCTCAACAGCTGCAATAGCCACCGCGGCATTTTCAGCCTGGTGAGCGCCAAAAAGTGGAACTGGCAAATCCTCATAAGTATCAGCTAGACCGCGCACAGAAATCATCTGCCCGCCGACGCCGGGCAACCGGGAAGACACTCCAAATTCAACGCCCTCAAACCGGAATTCCGCCTGATGCTCCCGGGCAGAATCCAACAAAACTTGAGCAGCTTCGGGATCCTGAACCGCAGACACCAAGAAACCATTATCTTTGATGATGCCCTGTTTCTCCCCGGCAATTTCCGCCAAGGTTTCCCCCAGCATGTCGGTATGATCCAACCCAATCGGAGTAACGACAGAGACCTGGGCGGTTGCCACATTCGTCGCATCCCATGACCCGCCGATACCGACTTCAAGAATTATCACGTCAACCGGCTCATCTGCGAAAATCGCAAACGCCAGGACAGTTAATGCCTCAAAGTAGGTGATACGGGGTTTATCTGCTGCGATAAGCTCCTGATCCACTATCTCGATATAAGGCTGAATCTCTTCCCAAATCCGTACAAAAGTCTCATCAGCCACGGGCTCACCCGCAATACTGATGCGTTCAGTTACTTTCGTGAGATGGGGGCTGGTGTAGCGACCAGTGCGCAAATCATGAGCCATAAGTATGCGCTCAATCATGCGGGCCGTCGACGTCTTACCATTGGTCCCAGTGATATGAATAACCGGCGCGGCATCTTGAGGAGACCCCAGAATTTCCATAGCCCGCTGCATAGCATCGAGACGCGGTGCCATCTTGTTCTCAGGAGCGCGCGAAAGCAAATCCTGGTAGACGGACTCCACGCCGAAAGCAGCAGCCGGGCTACTGCTTTCGGCGGCGAGTTCGTTGAACAAGGAATCTTCGTTCATGTTCTCGGACAAATTATGCCTTCTCTACCTCAACCGACTGCTCCTGAGCTTCACGGTAGTTCACCGAGACAGCCAAGGTTTCGCCAGCCACGAGTTCTTCGTGTGCCTGCACAGATTCAATGACGTTTGCAGGTGCCGAAAGTGTGAGCTTAATACGGTCTGAAACGTTCAAATCAGCTTCCTTGCGAGCCTGCTGAACCGAACGGATAGTATCGCGAGCAATACCTTCAGCCAGCAAATCGTCGGTAAGCTCAGTATTGAGCACGAGGAAACCACCACCGGGCAGAACAGACACAGCACGTTCAGCAGAATCTTCCGATTCAGCCACCACGGTATCGAGTTCATATTCGCTAGATTCAAGGGCCAAACCACCCTCAACAGCCTTCAACCCGACGACGACGGTGCCGTCGTCCTGAATGGTCCAATCCCCTGACTTCGATGCCTTGATAGCAACCTGAACTTGCTTACCTAAACGAGGACCAGCAGCACGCGCATTAACCTTCAGCTGCTGAGAAATACCGAAATCGGCAGGTTCAACTTCAGAAGCATCCAGCAACTCTACAGACTTCAAGTTGAGCTCATCTGAAATAATCTGCTCAAAGATCCCTGCCAGTTGCTTTCCTCCCGCAACCGCAACAGTCATAGACTGCAGGGGCTGGCGCACGCGCAAATTATTTGCCTTACGCAAAGCAGAACCGGCAGAGCAGATAGAACGCGTAGCTTCCATCAACTGCAACAGATCGCTTTCGTCAGCAAATTCCTCAGGCTTTGGCCAATCGCTCAGGTGTACTGAACACTCACCGGTAAGGCCGCGGTAGATTTCCTCGCTCATCAAAGGCAGCAGCGGAGCAACAACTTTCACCGCAGTGGACAACGCCGTGAAGAGAACATCAAATGCTTCGGTGTCTTCATCAAAGAAGCGCTCGCGCGAACGACGCACATACCAGTTGGTCAGTGCGTCGGTGAATTTGCGGAGATCTTCTGTAGTGCCCCAAACATCGTATTCGTCCATGTGAGCGGTAGCGTTTTCCACCAATTCGCGGGTCTTACCCAAAATGAATCGATCCATCACATGTTCGGACTCATAGCGGAGCTGCGCTTCATAACCTGCACCGTTGTTAGCAGCGTTAGTATAGAGCGCGAAGAAATGGTAAACGTTCCACAGCGGAAGCATCACTTGGCGCACGCCCTCACGGATACCCTGTTCTGTCACGATAAGATTACCGCCGCGCAGAATCGGGCTAGACATAAGGAACCAGCGCATGGCATCTGATCCATCGCGATCTAGAACCTCTGACACATCCGGGTAGTTGCGCAGGGACTTAGACATCTTCTGCCCGTCTGAGCCCAGCACGATGCCATGAGAAATCACGTTCGTGAAAGCGGGGCGGTCAAAGAGAGCAGTAGCCAAAATGTGCATGGTGTAGAACCAGCCGCGCGTCTGACCGATGTACTCCACGATGAAGTCTGCGGGGTTATGGTTCTCAAACCATTCCTTATTTTCAAAAGGATAGTGAACCTGCGCGTAAGGCATAGAACCTGAGTCAAACCAGACATCCAAGATATCTTCCACGCGGCGCATGGTTGATTTGCCAGTGGGATCGTCAGGGTTTGGCCGGGTGAGCTCGTCGATGTACGGTCGGTGCAGATCAGGCTCGCCGTCTTTATTGACGGGGTAGCGGCCGAAGTCAGCCTTGAGTTCTTCTAGCGAACCGTAGACGTCCATACGTGGATAGTTAGGATCATCGGAAACCCACACAGGAATGGGTGAGCCCCAGAAACGGTTACGGGAAATAGACCAGTCGCGAGCATTAGCTACCCATTTGCCGAACTGACCGTGCTTTACATTTTCAGGAATCCAATTAATTTCTTCGTTGAGTTCGCCCATGCGATCTTTGAAGTTGGTTACCTTAACGTACCACGACGTAATCGCACGGTAGACGAGCGGGGTACGGCAACGCCAGCAATGCGGGTAGGAGTGAACATAGGATTTCTCCCGAATCAGATGTCCCTCAGATTTCAGCAGATTAATGATTGTGCGGTTAGCCTCGAAGATCTGCACACCTGCAATTTCTCGCAGGGGCGCACCGTCAGCTAGTGACTCGTCGCTGAAGAGGTCGAGGAATTTAGCGCCATCATCGATGGATAGAATAACGGGAATACCGTTTTCTTCACAGACTTTCTGGTCTTCCTCACCATAGGCCGGTGCCTGGTGCACCAAACCGGTGCCGTCGGTGGTGGATACATAATCGGCAACAAGAATCTGCCAAGCCTTTTCCGTACCAAATTTCTCGGCGTCGGTGAAATAATCCCACAGAGGTTCGTAACGGACCCCTGCCAAGTCAGAACCTTTGTAAGTCTTGACGACCGCAGCAGTAGCCTCCGCGGCGTCTTCAAATCCAAGATCCTTGGCATAAGCACCCAACAATTCAGAGGCGATCAGGAACTTCCGCCCCTGGAAATCTCCTACGCCGGCTACCACAACGTAATCGATATCTGGACCGACTGCGAGCGCCTGGTTAGTAGGCAGTGTCCAGGGGGTGGTGGTCCATGCAAGGGCTTCAACGCCGGTGAGCTCTGCAACGACACCGGTGTTCTTTACCAGCGAGGTGTCCGAGGTGATGGTGAAGGTGACGGTTACTGATGGATCCTGTCGGTCTTTGTAGACATCGTCGTCCATGCGTAACTCGTGGTTGGAAAGGGGTGTTTCGTCTTTCCAGCAGTAGGGAAGGACGCGGAACCCCTGGTAGGTGAGACCTTTTTCGTGAAGCTGTTTGAAGGCCCATATGACCGATTCCATGTACTCGACGTTGAGCGTCTTGTAATCGTTTTCGAAGTCGACCCAGCGAGCTTGGCGGGTAACGTATTCTTGCCACTCTTTGGTGTATTTGAGTACGGAGGAGCGGGCTGCATCATTGAAGTTATCGATGCCCATCTCAAGAATTTCTTGTTTGTCGGTCATGCCCAGCTGCTTCATAGCTTCGAGCTCTGCGGGTAGTCCGTGGGTATCCCAGCCGAAGCGACGTTCGACGCGGTGTCCGCGTTGCGTTTGGTAGCGGGCTACGAGGTCTTTGACGTAGCCAGTGAGCAGGTGCCCGTAGTGGGGCAGTCCGTTGGCGAAGGGAGGGCCATCGTAGAAAACGAATTCGTTGTCTTCAGCCGATCGCTGATCGATGGATGCTTGGAAGGTGTTGTCTTTTTTCCAGTAGTCGAGAACAGCTTCTTCGAGCTGGGGGAAGGAAGGTGATGCTGCAACTGTGTTTTCAGTGCCGGCAGTTGCCTTGGGATAAAGAGGATTATTCATTGCGACGCGCCCTTTGTAGTAATCCATTGAAAAATAGGACTTGCAAGGACGCTACAGCACACATTGCTGCCGGTGCAGAACGGTGCGGTGGCGCGGTACCACCTTGCTTACTGAGCGCTACCCGTGCCACTCCCCCGGGAAACGGGGTTTCTCGGGGGAAATGACACAGTCAAGCGTTATCAGTCGCTTCATGACTGCTGTTACGGGCTTACCCGTCCGGTTCTACTAAAACTGTATCTATTCCGCTCCACCTCTCGTCGCAACGAATTGATGAGGTATTGCAGGTACGGTTCGTTCTTCCGGATTGCTCGCCGGTGATGGCCGGGTCAATGCAACTGATTCAAGTCTAGGCAGTTTCGCCGTCGCTGTCTAACGCATTTTATGGAGGAGCCCTGCGGGGTGAGTGCCTGCTGGGAGCAAATCACCGGATGTACCCCTATATGTTGTGTTGGGTGTCAGGCTTCTACCCAAAATATCGAGGTAGACCTCTCGGGAGCGCGAACAGTCTCACGGGAATTACAATTTTCGATATTCGTGGCGGTTTTTAGAGTTTCTGTTTGTTGACCAACTCCACCAAGCGTTTCACCACGTTGAGTGAGCGCCGAGGATTCTTTTGCGAGGAAACCGCAACAGTGATGCCTGATTCTGAAGTTTGGTGTGCCATCATCCAGAAGTCTGATTGATCTGGCGCTCCACCCTGTAGGCAAAAAATCTGTTTCTGAGAACAAAGCTTCGCAATATTTTGGTTCACCTGTTGAGAATCAGTGTGGGCGAAGCATAACCACATACCTTCCACGTCCGAGGGGTGAAAGATACGTTGATGCCATTTAACCGAGGCATGTTCCACCAATTCGTGGAGACCACTCGTAATCGTAGGGGCAACGAGGCAGACGGCACCGCCGCTTTGCACTACTTTTTCCACCCGACGTCGAGCTACAGATCCCCCGCCTACGACGAGCACCGGCTTGCCGTAGACGTTCAGCATAAGGGGTAGCATACAATCTCCAATGCGGTAAATGTTAATTATAAATTTACCTTTACTTTTAACACAGAGAAAAAGAATATGATACGGGACGCGCTAATTTAGTTAAAACCAAAAAGGGAAAAAACTACACAGCCCACATCTATGGTCGTACCATAACGTCTCTCTGATGGTAGTTGAAGAATTATGCAATACGCAGAAATACTTCTCCATCTTCTATGCGGGTCTCGTAAACCGGCAAGGTGAAGTCAGAATTCAGGCTTTCTCCGGTACGCAAATCATATTCTTCTTTATACAGAGGGGAAGCAATGGTAGGGATATCCCCCTTTTGACCAGTGATTCCACGAGCAATTACCAGGGCGCCACTATTGGGATCTGCATGATCAGAGGCAAACACTCGGTCATTATTCAATCGAAAAATCGCGTACTGGTGGTTCTTGATCAGGGCAACCTCACCCCAATGCTCTTCCAAATCATTCAGCTTGCACACCTTTTGCCATTTTTGGTCGCTCATACCTTTACCTTATTTTTAGGAATCTATTAGTTTGGGCATTAAAAATTAATCCGACTGATGTATTTCAGATGCTATATTAGCATTATTGATTCAAATTATTTCGCGGTATCCCACCCTGTCCGCAAATTCGACGAACGGTATGAAGATGACTGATAAGCACGCACACGGATTGAGAAACATTCTAGTGATCGGCGGTGGTCCTGCTGCCTGGCGATTTGTTCGCGCTTACCTCAAAGAATCTCAAAATGAGGATCGTGTTACCGTCCTCTCCGCTGAAGCCCACGTACCCTACGACCGCGTAGCGCTGGAGCAACTCTTCAAAGATCCAGAAAAAGATCTCACCCTCGCTAATCCTGAAATCTGGGAAGATTCAAGAGTTAACCTTCAGTTAGGTGTCTCAGCTACTGCCATAGACCGCAAGAACCACATGGTCTCTGCAGATAACGGCGAGAGCTACCCTTACGATGAACTTGTTCTCGCCACCGGCTCCCGTGCGGTTAAAATCCCTATTCCCGGTTCCGACTCCGCCCATGTCTTCCGCACCATTGAAGACGTTCAAACCATGGTCAGCGAAGTAGCCCGTCTCAAAGAGAAGCTCGGCAGAGCTCCTCGCGCTATCGTCGTCGGCGGCGGTTTGCTAGGACTCGAAGCTGCCGAAGGTTTGCGTGACTTGGGTGCAGAACCCACCATTTTGGATGTCGCCTCTTGGCTTCTCTCCATTGAAGTAGATCAGGGCGGCGGACACCTTGTAAATTCTCTGATTCGAGAGGCCGGTATCAACATCGAAACCGGTGCTTTCATCTCAACCATCAATAAGAACGCCCAGGGCGAAGTTACTTCTGTATCAGTAGCAGACGGCATGGGCGATGAAGCCGATGTTCACAACCTGGATGCAGATTTGGTATGCATGGCTGCCGGTATCCGCGCCAACGACCAGCTAGCTCGCGAAGCTGGGCTGACCGTCGGCGAGCGCGGCGGTGTAGTTGTCAACGATCACTGCCAGTCAGAAGATGAGAATATCTGGGCTATTGGTGAAGTAGCCTGTGTTCTGGGACGCACCTGGGGTCTTGTAGCTCCTGCCAATTTAATGGCAGATGCGGTGGCTAAGAATTTGACGGGCCATGATGCTCACGTTGAAGAGTTTGATATTGCCACCAAGTTGAAGTTCTCCGGTCTTGAGGTCGGCGGTTTTGGTGATCGCCGTGCTACAAGCGAGGGTGCGCTGGAGATTATGTATATTGATCCGGCGCAGAAGATTTATCAGAAGATTGTGACATCTTCTGATGCGAAGACTTTGCTCGGTGGTGTGTTCGTGGGCGATGCTACGCCTTTCGATAATCTGAAGCCTTTGGTGGGTCGTGAGCTACCTGCGGAAGCGGCTGCATTCCTATCTGCAGCGGGTGGCGAGGGCGCTCCGGATACTGATATGCCAGATGATGCGGTACTGTGCTCCTGCAACAACATCACTTTTGGTGAAGTTCGCCAGTCCATTGTGGATGGTAATCAAGATGTTCCCTCTATTAAGAAAGCAACTACTGCGGGTACTCAGTGCGGTTCGTGCGTTCCCGTGATTCAGAAGACCCTTGCCAAGCAGATGAAAGCTATGGGCAAGACCGTAAGCAAGGCGCTGTGTGAGCACTTTGATTTCTCCCGTGCTGAGTTATTCGCAGCGGTCAAGGCAACTGACTACAATGATTTCCCCTCGGTGTTGAAGCGTTTTGGTCACGGGGAAGACGGTTGTGCTATCTGCAAGCCCACTGTTGCCTCTATTCTCGCTTCAACGAAGAACTCTTACGTGCTTGACGGTGGCCGTGGTACTTTGCAGGAAACCAACGACCGTAATCTGGCGAATATGCAGAAAGATGGCACCTACGGCGTCATTCCTCGTATTCCCGGTGGCGAAATCACTCCCGAGAAGCTCGGTGTGATTGCTGATGTCGCCAAGGAATACGGTTTGTACACCAAGGTCAATGGTGCACAGCGTATTGGTCTCTATGGTGCTCGTTTGGAGCAGCTGCCAGAGATTTGGCAGAAGTTTGTTGACGCAGGCTTTGAGTCTGGTCAGGCATACGGTAAATCTTTGCGCAATGTGAAATCTTGCATTGGCTCTTCCTGGTGCCGTTTTGGTATGCAAGATTCTACGACTTTCGCTATTGAGCTGGAGAACCGTTACCGTGGTTTGCGCTCCCCCCATAAGTTCAAGATGGGTGTTGTGGGTTGTAACCGCGAGTGCGCTGAGGCTCAGAATAAGGACGTCGGTGTGATTGCTACCGCCAAGGGTTGGAATCTGTACTTTGCCGGCAACGGTGGTGCAAACCCGGCGCACGGTCGACTCTTTGCAACAGACCTTGATAAAGAGACCCTTATCAAGTACGTAGACCGTTACCTGATGTATTACATCCGCACCGCTGACCGGCTACAACGTACAGCGCGCTGGGCTGAGGATTTGGATGAGCAGTTTGGTGATGCGATTGAGCATCTGAAAGCTGTCATTATCGAGGATTCTTTGGGTATTTGCGCTGAGCTAGAAGCAGAAGCGGAACGCCATGTTGAATCTTATGAAGACGAATGGGTTGCTACGTTGAAAGATCCCGAGCGTCTCAAGCGATTCCGTGCCTTTGTGAACGAACCTGATGCTCAGGACGAAGGTTCACGCATGTATGTGCTGGAACGCGAGCAGATTCGCCCGGCTACGCCGGAAGAAATAGCTGCACATGAACGTGGCGATGGCCCGGTTCTGGTTTCGGGTGCAAAGATTCCCGTCGGTCAGCCCAGCTAGGGCAGAAGTAGTTTTTACTTCGTCGTCTGAGAATTGAAAAGCTAGGTAGGTTTAGTCTTTTTGAGAAGATGAACCTACCTAGCCGTTTCTAAGGGATATTTGTGTTTGTTGATTTAGATATTGAGAATTGTTCTGTGCTGCTGTGCGGTGAGGCTACACGCACTGAAAGGGTGGCTTTGAAGTTTGCCCAGGCAACGGAGGTACTACGCTTCAACCGCGTCGAGGATATGCGTGCGCCGGGGACTCCGGTGGGTTTAGTAGTGCTTTGTGTTTCTGATGAGAGAGAGGCACAAAAGTGGAGAGCTGCTGTACTTTCTTCAGGTATTGGTGCGCCCTCCATCGTTGATACCGAGGTTCCTGCCGAATCGCAGGGCGAAGTGTTCCTCATTGGAGCCGGCCCTGGGGATCCTGGTTTGATGACTCGCCATGCTCTGGAAGTACTCAGCCAGGCAGATGTAGTTCTTCTCGATCATTTAGCACCCTACCAGGATTTACCTCGATGGGCTCCTCATGCCGAAATCATTGATGTGGGTAAAATTCCCGGAAAGCATCGGGTCCCCCAGCGAGAAATTGATCAGCTGATGGTGCGTTACGCACTGCAGGGTAAGAAAGTAGCTCGCCTCAAAGGTGGAGACCCCTATGTTTTCGGACGCGGGGCTGAGGAACTTTATGTCTGCGAAAAAGAAGGCATCCCGGTGAAAGTCTTCTCGGGCGTAACTTCCTCTATATCTCTTCCCGCCATGGCAGGCGTTCCGTTGACCCTTCGCGGGGTCTCCCATATGTTTACGGTAGTCTCAGCCCATCAAAAGCTCACCGATTCTGAGCTCGATCAGCTCTCCGGGTTACTGAAGGACGGCGGCACGGTTTCCATCCTCATGGGAGTGAAAACTCTCCCCCACACCATCGCAGGCTTGCTGGAACGCGGCGTCCGCCCAGACATGCCGATGGTGACCGTCCAAGATGGCTTCCGCGCCCATCAACAGGAGTACTTCTCCACTGTAGGTACTTGCTTGGAGAATTATGACCAGCTTAAACCTCCAGCTGTTACAACCATCGGCAATGTCTGTGCCGCGGTGGGTGAAAACAGGGAAGAACTGATGGGAAAGGCATTTGAAACCCACTAAAGTCTAAAAGGTGGAGCCTTCACTCATTGAGAGTGAAGGCTCCACCTTTTATATTTGCCGCGCAGAACACCACGGCTACTCTGAGAGCAGGAGTTCTTAGACCAGAAGCTCTTCGTCCGCACTCTGTGCCCAGACCGCGAAAGTCTCTTCCTCAGTGGAGCGGGTATCCAGGTACTTACGCAATACTCTCTCCAAATAATCCACTAGGTCAGCAGATGCAACCTTTAGTCCCCGGACGGTTTTACCCACGTTGCCGGATCCAGCGTTGAGATAATCAGCCAGCGTTCCCCCTAAATGGACCTGGAACCCAGGAACTTGTTCTCCTTCATCAGTGGTAATGATTTGACCCTTCAACCCAATATCTGCAGTCTGAGTACGCGCGCAAGCATTGGGGCAACCGTTAATGAAAACGTTGAACTGTTGAGGCAATTCTTCTTTGACGTCTTCCAGGCGTTTTTCCAACTGGTCTATTGCCTCAATCGCCGTTTTCTTTGTATCAACAATCGCTAACTTGCAGTATTCAATACCCGTGCACGCAATGGTATTGCGGCGGAAAATTGAAGGGTTGGCGGTAAGCCCGAGCTCTTCAACTCCCTCCAGGAGAGCATCGATTTCTTGATCGGGAACGTCCAACACCAAAATCTTTTGGTAGGGAGTGGTGCGCACCCGCTTCGAACCAGCGGCCTCAGCTAGCTCAGCAAGTTTTACCAACGTGGTGCCAGAAATACGACCAACTGTGGGGTTCAAGCCCACAAAATTCTTTCCATCTTTTTGAGCAAACACACCCACATGGTCCCCGCTCTTCGTCGGAGCAGGCATCTCAATGCCATCTGCCAAGGAGTAACCCAGGTATTCGTTTTCAAGAACCTCGCGAAACTTCTCTACATCCCAGTCGTTGATGAGGAATTTCATACGAGCACGGTTTCTCAATCGACGGTAGCCGTAATCGCGGAAAATTTTGATAGTACCCAGCCACACATCGGTTACTTGCTCAGGTTTGACGAACACCCCGACATTTTCTGCCAATTTAGGATTGGTCGACAGACCCCCTCCCACCCAGAAGCTAAATCCCACACCTAACTCGGGGTGGTTCACAGCAACCAACGAGATGTCGTTAATTTCATGGACGACGTCGTGGCTTGGATTTCCAGTGATGGCTGTCTTGAATTTTCGAGGCAGGTTAGAAAGGTCAGGATCTCCTATGAACTTGTCCTTGATTTCCTCAATGTAGACCGTGGGGTCAATGAGTTCATCGGCGTCTACTCCAGCTACGGGAGATCCCAAAATAACGCGCGGTACATCTCCACAAGCCTCGGTAGTTGAAAGCCCCACGGCTTCTAATCGTCGCCAAATTTCTGGAGCATCTTCAATTTGTACCCAGTGCAACTGAATATTTTGGCGATCTGTAATATCGGCTGTATCGCGAGCAAATTCCTGGGAAATTTCCCCAATCACACGCGCTTGCTCGGTGGTAAGCTGCCCGCCATCAATGCGTACACGCAACATGAAATAGTGATCTTCCAGCTCTTCAGGAGAGAGCTTAGCGGTACGTCCGCCGTCAATGCCTTGCTTACGCTGGGTGTACATTCCCCACCAGCGCATACGTCCGCGCAAGTCGTCAGCGGGAATCGAGTCAAAGCCCTCTTTGGAGTATTCATTTTCAATGCGCTCGCGAACGTTGAGACCGTTGTCTTCGAGTTTAAATCGCTCATTATCATTGAGCGGTTCCGTGCCATCGATTTTCCATTGACCATTCGGTTTTGCCGAACGTGGTGTAGGTTTTTTGGTTGCGGCAGCTTTATCTTGCTGGGTCAGTGATTTTGCCATCTTGGTTTCCTTTAGAAGTTTAAAACGTAGAGTTATTCAAGGCAGGTGCGCTGAGAGCTGGCTCTGCGGGGATTCTTTCGCTCGGTTTTAGAGCTTCAGTCTGGGTGTGGCGTGAACGCTTGACCCCGAGAATACTCATCACAAGACCAATAAGTCCCACCAGAAGGTAAATCGCTAGATTCCACGCATCCAGGGCGGGAATCAAGCTAAGGAGTTGAGGAAGGTTCAACAACACCAGGGTTGTTCCTACGAATCCGCCCAGCGCCGAAGGGTTAATCTTGCTCACCAACCACGCCGCAAAAGGAGCTGCTACTACACCACCGGCGAGAAGCCCCAAAACTGCAATCAAGTGCGTGGTCAGTTCAGACCATAAGCTCAAAGCAAATCCAGCGGAAGCTGCGAGCGAGACCAAGAACTCCGCCGTGTTGACGGTTCCTACAATGCGGCGGGGAGCCGTCCGCCCGATGCTCATGAGTGTAGAACTTGTCACAGGTCCCCATCCCCCGCCACCGGTGGCATCCACAAAACCCCCAAAGAGTCCTAATGCCAGAAGGGATCGGTGGGAGGCAGGTGCCTCGTGCCCCGCAGCTGCTTGTCTGCCGCGAGAAAAACGAAAAACTAGGTAGGCGCCAATTGCAAGAAGCAAGCAGGAGGTCACGGGTTTGGCAGCGTGCAAACTGATATTGCTCAGTATCGTCGCTCCGGAAAATGCTCCCATTGCACCGGGGATTCCAAGACGTAGCGCTACTTTCCAATCCACATTGCCAAATTTCCAATGGCTCAATCCTGATGCGGCAGTCGTTCCCAATTCCGCTACGTGTACAACTGCGGAGGCGCTGGCAGGTGCCATTGCTGCCAAAGACATCAGCAAGGTTGTGGAGGTGACTCCAAACCCCATTCCCAGGCTTCCATCAACGAGCTGGGCTATTGCACCACCTAAAGCTATAAGGAGTAGTGAACGCATCTTTATTAATCCTTTTTCCGCGGCTGCGGGCTATGCGAACCAGAAATTTTTCAGGTTCGCAGATTTTTATGATGGATTGAGGTCCGAGACCATACCGGCTGCTAATGTGTTTCCATCGGATGGATCTACCAGCAAAAATGAACCGACTCTACCCTGGGCGTTGTAAAGATCTATAGGTAGTGGTTGCGCGAGTTGAATTTTGACGGTCGCAATATCGTTGAGCTCAACAGTTTGCGCTTCGTGCTCCGTTGAGGTATCGATGTCGAGAACCGAGGTAATCCCCACCAAGCGCGCTTGGAGCAGGGAGGTTCCGTAACGGATTTTGAGCTTTGACTTGGCGCGAAGAGACTGCTCGGAAAGCCCAACGATGGTTGCCTCAAAAATGGTGGTATCTTCCGGACGGTCGCTTGCAGCGATGAGGTCTCCACGAGCTAAATCAATCTCGGCAGAAAGGCGTAGGACCACTGATTCATCGACTCCAGCGATATTCAGAGCACCGTCGCTAGAATCAATATGGGTGACCGTTGCCGAGCGTTCTTGACCCAAGTCCACCGAATCACCAACGGCAATTTCACCGGAGGTAATACGTCCGGCGTATCCTCGATAATCTTGGGAGCCCTCTCGAATCACATATTGGATGGGAAAGCGGAAACCAGTGCTGTTTTCAGAGTTCGCATTCTGGGTATGGACTTCCACCTCTTCGAGGTATCCCAGTACAGTGGGACCGTCATACCAGGGAGTATGCTCCGATGGGTTGACGACGTTATCGCCTAATAACGCACTGATGGGGATAACCTGAACATCTGTAATTCCCTTGCTACGCGCCAGTTCAACGAATTCGTCTCGAATAGTCTCGAAAATAGAGGCAGAATAATCTACCAGGTCAATTTTGTTGACAGCTAACACCACGTGTTTGATTCCCAAAAGAGCCGCTACCGCCAGGTGCCGCTTGGTTTGAGTAACAATGCCATGGCGAGCATCACTGAGTAGAACCACAACCTCCGAAGTGGACACACCAGTCACCGTATTTCTGGTGTACTGCACATGGCCGGGAGTATCCGCCAAAATAAATGTTCGACGTGCGGTAGAGAAGTAACGGTAGGCAACGTCAATCGTGATGCCCTGCTCCCGCTCTGCTCGAAGCCCATCTACCAGTAGCGAAAGATCAAGATGCTCTAGACCCCGCTCTCGAGATGTACGTTCCACCGCCGAGAGCTGGTCAGCCAAGATGCTCTTGGTGTCATGCAAGAGTCGACCCACAAAAGTCGATTTACCGTCGTCAACGCTACCTGCGGTGCACAGATGTAAGGTTTGGCGCTGCTGAAGAATCTCTGAGCTGGGTTCGGTTGATGTAACGGTCATTTTAGAAATACCCTTCCTTCTTGCGATCCTCCATCGAAGATTCGCTCAGGCGGTCATCGGCGCGAGTAGCGCCTCGTTCGGTTAAGGTAGAGGTTGAGATCTCGGTGAGGATATCGTCAATAGTGGACGCTTCAGAAAGCACAGCTCCGGTGCAGGACATATCTCCCACCGTGCGGTAACGGACCTTCTTAGTCTCAAGGGTTTCTCCCTTTTTAGGCCCGCCCCAGTCCCCTGCGGTGAGATACATGCCATCTCGCTCAAAGACTTCACGCTCATGTGCAAAGTAGATGGGAGGCAACTCAATTCCGCGAGCGCCGATATACTCCCAGATATCTGTTTCTGTCCAGTTTGAAATGGGGAATACGCGGATGTTCTCTCCGGGTAGGTGACCGCCGTTGTAAAGGTTCCAAATTTCAGGGCGCTGGCGACGAGGGTCCCACCCGCCAAAGTTATCTCGTACGGAGAAGATGCGTTCTTTTGCGCGGGCTCGCTCTTCATCTCGACGTGCGCCGCCTAGAACTGCGTCGTATCCCTGCTCTTCGATAGTCTCCACCAGCGGAACGGTTTGAAGGGGGTTTCTGGTGCCATCGGGGCGTTCTTTGAGTTCTCCCTTATCAATCCAGTCCTGCACTTTTGCTACGCGCAGTCGTGCGCCGGTGCGTTCCACTAAATCATCGCGGAACTTGATGACTTCAGAGAAGTTATGTCCTGTATCAACATGGAGCAGTTCGAAGGGCACTTGCGCTGGCGCAAATGCTCGGCGGGCGAGTTCAAAGACGACCACAGAATCTTTTCCTCCGGAGAAAAGGAGCGCGATTTTGTCGAATTGCCCTGCGGTTTCGCGAAGAATCTGTAGGGATTCGTTTTCTAGGTCTTTGAGGTGGGGTGAAAGCGTTGTGGCTGTTTCTCTCATGTGTGTAGTCCGCATTCCGTTTTTGTAAATTGTGCCCAGCGCCCGCTGCGGGGGTCTTCTCCTTCAGCTACGGGTGCGGTACAGGGAGCGCATCCGATGGAGGGGTATCCGGCGAGTGTTAGGGGGTGAATAATCAAATCGTGATCAGTGATATATTCCTGGGTTTCTTCGAGTGACCAGGTAACCAGTGGTGAAATTTTCAGTCGACCATTCTGATCGATATCTAAAGCAGGGGTGTTTGCTCTCACTGGGGAGTCTGCTCGTCGAAGCCCTGTAATCCATCCTGAATAGGGTTGCATGTAGGTAGCGAGGGGTTCCACTTTGCGCATACGGCAACATGCTGCGGGATCTTTGGAATAGAGGCTCATTCCGTAGCGGTCATCTTGTTGGGGAACGCCCAGGAGGGGTTTGGCTCTGATGAGTGGTTGAGGGTAACGCTGATCTACTTGTTCGGCTACATCGATTGTTTCGGGAAAGTGGTAGCCCGTATCAAGGAAAAGAAAGTCTGAATCGGGCAGGTATTTGGAGGCTAGTTCTGCAAGTACCGTGTTCTCCATGGAAAGGGTGACGGCGAGTTTGCCAGGTGCGTTATCGTGAGCCCATTCAAGGATTTCTTGAGCGCTTGCATCATAGAGTGCATCAGCGTATTCGTTCACCAGTTCTTGGTTGCGTTCTTGAATTTTTGCATCAAGTGGTGCAGGTTCGGTGGTTCCCGGAGGGCTTATTTGTGGGTCAGTGAAAGAATGAGCTGCGGGTTTGACCCCGTAGCTCTTGAAAAGGTGGGAGTTATTGGACATCGCTTCTTCCTTTCTACTGTATGAAAGCGTGCCACTTATAGGGAAATCCTAGGGAGTAGGTTTTTAGATAACAACCCATCGTTCATAAGGAGAAACGCTGATTAACGGGAGGTCATTTTTAGTCTTCTTTTGTCATTTTCAGATCTACAGCTTGATTTCTCCCGCTATTTTTAACGAATTCTTTGCCCACTAAAAAGCCTTCACTCATCACGAGTGAAGGCTATTGAACGATTATTTTATTGAAAGGGGGTCGGCTCTACTCCAGCTGACCCAGAGAATCTAAAGCACACTGACAGATAACATCAACCGATTGTTGATCGCCTGGTACCACCAATGGTTCTGCAATGTGAGCCCCTCGCTGGTGTCCGAGTTTTTTCAGTTTTTGATCGAAGAAACCTCTCCCCAGCAAATAGTTTGCAACAAATATCGGCCCGTTTCCCTGGGCTTCAGTAACTGTCTCTTCGATGGTGGGAGAAATATCAGCTATGAAACCGAAGGTAACTTCCTGTGCCAGCACGTTGGATAACATGGCACATTGGCGGGCGACAGCTTCTTGACCATCGGTACGAGATGAACCAGCACCGGCCATGACGACGGTGTCACCCGGTCGCCATCCTTTTTCAATCAAACGGTGATGCATCAATTGCGCCATGAGGGGTGAAGGACCCAGCGGCGCGGCTATCGCAATATCAGAAATCCCTGATTCTTTTGCTGCATCTCGCATATCAACTTGGGTATGATACCCCGTTGAAAGTAAGAGAGGAAGAATAATGGTCTGGTCTTCAGAGTGTAAACCCTCTAAAACTTCATCGAGAGTAGGAAATTGAACATCAACATAGGCTTCATAGACGTGATAAACAGGCCCTAGCCGTTGGGAAAGGAGCGAGCGCAAATTCTCGATAATCGATTCGATAGTTGAGCGCCCGTCCGGGCTATTGGTTCCGTGGGCAGTTGCAACAATATTAATCGGCATGGAATCTACTTTCTAATCACCTTGAATTGAGAAGCTTGAGCTACCGGGCGCATCACAATCCGATCGAGATTAATATGGTGGGGTACATTGACGGCAAACGTCACGGTTTGTGCCACGTCTTCTGCGGTGAGGGGCTTTTCGACACCTTCATAAACTTTCTCAGCTGCCTTGGGTGACCCTAGTCTATTGAGCGAAAATTCCTCGGTGTGAACCATGCCAGGAGCTACCTCAATCACACGGATATTGTGCTCGGCTTCTTCGAGACGAAGCGCTTCTGTCATACCCCGTTCACCAAATTTTGAGGCGTTGTATCCGCCGCCACCTTCATAGCCGTGTTCTGCAGCGGTAGAGGTGAGATTGAGAATGGTTCCTTCGCCAGAGGCTCGAAGAGCCGGAAGGAATGCCCGAATCATGTTGAGTGTGCCCAGTACATTCAGCTCAAACATAGAGCGCCATCTGGATCCATCTGCATCCGCAATAGAGTCGGCGCCCACTGCTCCCCCGGAAATGTTGACCAGCGCGTCAATCGATCCGCTATTCTCTTCGATAATTCTCAAAGCAGTCTGAGTTACCGCAGATTCATCGGTGATATCTAGGACGACAGGAATAACACCTGTCTCTTCCTCCAGCTGGTGCAAACGCGCTGCACGACGCGCTACCGCATAAACGGTCCATCCGGTAGCTCGCATCTGCTGAGCCGTTGCACGTCCGATTCCTGATGAAGCACCAGATACCACAGCAATTTTGCCCCGTTGTGCATCTGATTCAAAAGGATTATGCAATCTATGGGAGTGATTCATCCCCCAACCGTACCCGGATATCTGTACAGGTTTCTTCAAATCGCTGCTCATGCTGAAGAATACGAAAAATGTTAAGCAATATGAACCTCGCATAGATATTCCCTCCTCCTGGAAGCAAAGGTGAGGAAAGCAAAACAGTCAGGAGGAGCACCTCTCACTGATACATGAGAGAATAAGCCGTATGGCTGAAATAAATCAGGGCTCAGACTCGCCCATCACAATTACCGTTCCCGATCGTCCCGCGCTAGAAGGACTCGAAGAAAAACTTTCTGCTCGCTGGGAATCCGAACAAACGTACGCGTTTGACCGCGAAACAACTCGTGAGAACGTGTACTCTATCGACACTCCTCCTCCCACAGCATCTGGCTCCCTTCACGTGGGTCACATGTTCTCCTACACGCAGACCGACGTCATTGCCCGCTACCAGCGCATGACCGGCAAGAACGTGTTCTACCCACTGGGTTGGGACGACAATGGCTTGCCCACCGAACGCCGTGTTCAGAACTACTACGGTGTACTGTGTGACCCTGCCATCCCCTATGATCCGGACTTCCAGGCACCCGAGAAGCCTGCGAAGAATCAGCGTGACTGGCCCCGTATTTCGCGCGGTAATTTCATCGAGCTGTGCGAGACACTGGCAACAGAAGACGAAAAGGTTTTCGAACAGCTTTTCACCACGTTGGGGCTTTCGGTGGACTGGTCTCATTCCTACCGCACCATTGATGCTCATTCGCGCAAAGTCTCTCAGCTTGCTTTCCTCAATGACCTCAAATCTGGCGATGCATACATGGCAGAAGCACCCACCATGTGGGATGTTACCTTCCGCACCGCGGTCGCTCAGGCTGAGTTAGAAGATAAAGAACGTGAAGGCGCCTACCACCGCATCTCTTTCCACCGCCCTGACGGAGAAAAAGTCTGGATCGAGACCACACGCCCCGAGCTTCTTCCCTCCTGTGTTGCGCTGGTTGCTCACCCTGATGACGAGCGTTACCAGCCACTGTTCGGCACCACCGTTACCTCACCTCTGTTTGGCGTTGAAGTTGAAGTTAAGGCTCACCCCCTAGCCCAGCCAGATAAGGGTGCCGGTATCGCCATGGTATGTACCTTTGGCGACACCACCGACGTCACCTGGTGGCGCGAGCTCCAGCTCCCCACCCGTGCCCTCATCGGACGCGACGGACGATTCGCACGCGATATGCCCGAGTGGATTACCACAGCAGAAGGCCAGGAACGATTCGAAAAAATCGCTGGCGCCACAGTCTTTTCTGCCCAAAAAGCAGTAGTTGAGATGCTGGTCGAAGAAGGCGAGATGGAGGGTGAGCCCAAGAAGATTACCCACCCCGTCAAGTTCTATGAAAAGGGCGATAAGCCCCTGGAAATCGTAGCTTCACGCCAGTGGTACATTCGCAACGGTGGACGCGACGCCAGCCGCCGCGAAGATTTGATCAGCCGCGGTCGCGATATCGAGTGGCACCCGTCCTTCATGCGAAGCCGCTACGAGAACTGGGTAGAAGGCCTCAACGGTGACTGGCTCATTTCGCGTCAGCGCTTCTTCGGCGTGCCCTTCCCCATCTGGTACAAACTCGATGAAGCGGGCGAGCCCCTTTACGATGAGCCCATTGTCCCTGCCGAAGATTCACTTCCCGTAGACCCCGCTGCAGAGCCCGCGCCGGGCTTCACCGAAGAACAGCGCGGAGTACCCGGCGGTTTCCAAGCAGATCCGGATGTTCTAGATACCTGGGCTACCTCTTCACTGACCCCTCAAATTGCAACTGGTTGGGCAGTAGATGAAGACCTGCACAAGGTCACCTACCCTATGGATTTGCGACCCCAGGGTCACGACATCATTCGCACCTGGCTCTTCTCCACTGTGGTCCGATCGAATTCCCTGGAGAATTCCGTACCCTGGAAGCACACTGCACTTTCAGGCTGGATTCTCGATCCTGACCGTAAGAAGATGTCAAAGTCCAAGGGCAACGTCGTCGTCCCCAACGAAGTCCTAGAAAAGTACGGATCAGATGCGGTTCGCTACTGGGCAGCTTCAGCCCGCCTGGGTGCCGATACAGCCTACGACGAGGGGCAGATGAAAATTGGCCGACGCCTCGCCATTAAGCTACTCAACGCATCCAAATTCGTACTCAATTTGGGAGCAACTGAAGCATCGGTACTTACCACAACGGAGCAGGCAGCCGTCGTCATCAATGATCTGGACCGCTCACTACTCGCCAAGCTGGCAGTAGTGGTGGAAGAAGCCACCGCTAGTTTTGAGAAGTACGAATACGCTCGTGCACTTCAGATGTGCGAAAGTTTCTTCTGGTCATTCACCGATGATTTCGTTGAGCTCATCAAGGATCGTGCCTACGGCGCTCGCGGAGATGATGAACAGGCATCCGTTCTGGCAGCCCTGGCTACTACTTTGGATGCGTTACTTCGCCTCTTTGCACCAATCCTCCCCTTCGCCACCGACGAGGTCTGGAGCTGGTGGCGCGAAGGTTCGGTTCACCGCGCTGCATGGCCCACTCACGAAGGATACAAGGCAATTGCCGACGATGCCGACGCCGCCGTGCTACCCACTATCGGCATTGCACTCGGTGGATTGCGCAAGTCAAAATCAGAGGCAAAGGTCAAGCAACGCACCGAAGTTGAAGTTGCTACCATCACCGCTGATGCTGAATCAATTCAGCGCATTAAAGCAGGTATTAATGATTTGAAGGCAGCGGGTAATGTTCGCGAGCTCAACCTCCAGGTTGGAGAAGGCGAACTTGCTGTTTCAGATGTTGTACTAGTTGCTGAAGATGCAGAATAAACATTTGCGCTAGTCACAGCGTGGGTCGCCCGTCATCTCTACGGGCGACCCATTTGTGTATTAAGTGAGGATATAGATGAACACGCCTGAGGTGCCGGTCTACCGTGGTGAAACTGCCCGCAAAAAGCGACGCAAATACCACCTCATACCCAAAACCCGTTTCACTGCAGGTGCCACGGACAGTATCTTCTTTGTCTTTGCAGGGCTCGCCGCCTCGGTGCTGACCCTCCTTATTTTTCAGCAAGGGTTGCAAAACTCCTGGCTGAATTTAGCTTTACTCTTTCTCTTCTGGGCCTTTACTGCCTATCTCACACTCCCCCGTCTGCACGCCATTTTTACACGCATTTATGTGCCTGAATACTTTATTGGGCGAACCCGAACCAACGACGGCCTGTTGGGCGATCCCATCAACCTTGGCTTCCGAGGAACAGCTGAACAAATTCATGAGGTCATGACCCAAGCAGGTTGGTCCCGTGCCGACGATATTACGCTGAAGTCATCCTGGGGCATCGTTAAGTCGACCCTCACCAGAAAGTCCTATCCCGAAGCTCCTATTTCTCCTTTGCAACTCTTTGGAAATATCCAAGCCTTTGCATATCAGTTGGAAGTAGATGGAAATCCGCTCAAACGCCATCACGTACGATTTTGGAAATCACCGGAAGGGTGGGTTCTTCCCGGTGGGCAAAAAGTTGATTGGATTGCCGCCGCCACCTACGACACCGGTGTCGGATTTTCTTTCTTCACTCTTCAAATCACGCACCGTATCGACGCCGAGACGGACTACGAGCGCGACTACATTCTGGACACCATCCAGTATGTAGCTCCTGGAACTGACGTTCAGGTGATTGAAGATTTTTCAACCGGTTATCACTCGCGGAATGGCGGGGGCGACAATATCGTCACCGACGGTAACTTACCCATTGTGCAGCTCCACAACCAACCTAAACATAGGTCGGTGCGTGATGACCGCATCAATCTTCACTCTGCCAGTGACATCGCCCGTAAACTTCCCATGAACCTCTTGGTAGGTTCAGTGATGGTCGCGCTGTGGGGGCTTGTCCAAGGTGTGCAACTCCTCTACCGGCTACGCAATCCCTTAGATATTCAAGAGATGGTCTCTTCAGAACCTACACTGCAGCAGATTGTTGATTATCTAGGCGGCGAGAAGTTTATCGAAACCTTTGAGAGCTTTCTCCCCTACGGCGTCGTTCTCTTCGTTGCTATGCTATGGTTTCTTGCTTGGCGTTTGCTCAAAGGGTCCTCCCGAGCTCGTCTCTTCACCCTCGACCTGTTGGCCTTTGCTTTTCTCGTTTTGCTCTTTCGAACATATGTATGGGGTGAGCATCTTGAGCTCATCACTATTCTGGGTCAAATGACTATCTTGGTCTTTGCGATGCTCGCCTACACCTCAGACCAAGCACGCCGTTATACAGAAAAAGCCAAGACGCTCAAAACGCCATGGCTCTCCAAATCGGATCTCAAATAAAGATAATTCTGGGCGGTCAGCTAAACTGACCGCCCAGAATTGTCTCTACAGTTGTTACTGTTCAGTGTTAAAGATTGGGCCTACATTGCGAGGGCGCTTCAACTCAAAGAAGCCAGGGTAGGATGCCAAAGCGAGAGCGCCGTCAAACACCTTACCTGCTTCTTCACCGGTAGGAGCAGGGCTCATGACCGGACCGAAGAAGGTGACGCCGTTGATGGACATGAGTGGGACGCCGATATCGTCACCACCGGCTGCTTCTAGACCTTCCTTAGTTGAAGTTCTCATCCGCTCATCTGATTCACCAGAAGTAGCGAATTCAGCAAGCTCTGCAGGAAGTCCAGTTGCCGCTAGTGCTTTTTCAATAGCGTCAGAATACTTGTTGTCGTTATTCTTGCGGTGGTGAATCTCTTCGCCCAAGGCAGTGTAAAGCGCATCTACCTCAGTCTGACCATAGCGTTCAGAAACAGCAGTAGCTACGCGAACAGGGCCCCAAGCCTCATCCATATGCTTCTGGTAGCTTTCGGGCAAATCACGACCTTCGTTGAGTACCGCGAGAGAAAATGGATGCCACTGAACCTCAACGTCGCGAACTTTTTCAACGTCTTTAATCCAGCGTGAGGTCATCCAGCACCAGGGGCAGATAGGATCAAACCAAAAATCAATTTTTGAAGTTTCAGACATTCTTTCCTCCATCGATAGAATTCATAGCACCTTAGATGAGCAGAAGCTCAAGCTTTAGGCAGATTTTTTTGTCTCTTCAGGGAAGAACACCAGTTCGGGTGTTTTATTCCCCGCCACTACATCGGCGTCAATGATAACGGCAGAAATATCTGACCGTGAGGGTACATCGAACATGACCGGTTGAAGCAAATCCTCCATGATTGAACGCAAACCTCGCGCCCCCGTTTCACGCTCAATAGCCAGCCGTGCAATTGCCTCAATCGCCTGATCTTCAAAAATTAAATCAACATTATCGAGAGCAAACATACGGCGGTACTGCTTCACCAAAGCATTTTTCGGCTCGGTCAAAATACGGGTAAGTTCTTCCTGGCGCAGCTTTCCTAAAGCAGCCAAAACAGGTAAACGCCCAATAAATTCGGGAATCAAACCAAATTTCAAAAGATCTTCAGGCATGACTTTGAGCATGAAGTCGTCGCTCTCCTCAGCAATCTGAATGGGCGCACCGAAACCAATTCCTTTTTGCCCCACCCGGTTACCCACGATTTCTTCTAAACCAGCGAAGGCTCCGGCAACGATGAAAAGCACGTTCGTTGTATCAATTTTGATGAAGTCCTGCTGCGGATGCTTGCGGCCGCCCTGCGGTGGAACTGAGGCTTCTGTTCCTTCAAGAATTTTTAAGAGAGCCTGTTGAACGCCCTCCCCTGATACATCTCGCGTAATAGAGGGGTTATCAGCTTTGCGGGAAATCTTATCAATTTCGTCAATATAGATGATGCCACGCTGCGCTTTTTCGATATCTCCATCTGCAGCTTGAATAAGCTTCAAGAGGATATTCTCCACGTCCTCCCCCACATAACCTGCTTCGGTCAAAGAGGTAGCATCAGCGACGGCGAAAGGCACATTCAACTTTTTAGCTAGGGTTTGGGCCAGGTAAGTTTTACCAGAACCGGTGGGGCCTACCAGAAGAATATTCGATTTGGCAATCTCAACGTCTTCACCCTCGGTTGCCAAAAGAGTTTGAGCATCGCTGACAGCCGACTCTGCTGCACGAATTCGCTTATAGTGATTATAAACAGCTACAGAGAGCGCACGTTTAGCTTGTTCTTGCCCAATGACGTACTCTTCGAGATGCGCAAAAACCTCGCGAGGGGTAGGTAGTTCGAGCGTGCTCGAAAGATCTTTAACGTCGGCTAGTTCTTCATCCAGGATTTCGTTGCAGAGTTCAATACACTCATCACAAATATAGATATTTGGACCGGCAATGAGCTTGCGAACCTGTTTCTGATTCTTCCCACAGAAAGAGCATTTGAGAAGTTCAGCAGCTTCGCTCATTCTCGCCATGCTGTTTGTCCTTTCAATACGACCGAATCTAATCCAAGGCTACCTGTAATTTGAGCCAAGCCAAACTCGTCTTTTACATATCTCGCACTTTATCTCAAAATGACAAGATGACGTTTCCGATGCTGCGTGTTAAGCGCCTTCAATATCGGCGAAATAAAATAGGGGCGCTACTGTTCGTTTGACCAGTAGCACCCCCTATTTCTAACCAGCAGTGATTAGCTAAAATCTTCTGCCTGGTTAAACTTTGGCTTCACAGCCTTGCGTGATTCAAGAACCTGATCCACCAGACCGTATTCTAAAGCCTGCTGAGCGGTCATAATCTTGTCACGCTCGATGTCGCGGTCAACTTCCTCAGCGGTTTTACCCGAATGCAGAGCAAGAGTCTGCGCCGTCCAATCACGCATGCGCATCACTTCATTAGCGTGGATTTCGATGTCGGATGCCTGTCCACCCTGCTGACCACCGAGCGCAGGCTGGTGAATGAGGACGCGGGCGTTTGGAAGAGCCAATCGTTTACCGGGAGTTCCTGCTGCCAACAGGGTAGCTGCAGCAGACGCCGCCTGACCCAAGCAGACCGTCTGAATTTCAGGGCGGATGTACTGCATCGTGTCGTAGATTGCTGTCATCGCGGTGAATGAACCACCGGGTGAATTGATGTACAGCGTAATATCACGATCAGGATCCTGGGATTCAAGAACGAGCAACTGCGCCATAATGTCGTCTGCAGAGGCGTCATCTACCTGAGTACCCAAGAAAATAATGCGATCCTCAAACAACTTGGCGTAAGGATCTTGGCGTTTGTAGCCGTAAGGTGTGCGCTCTTCAAAGCTGGGCAAAACATAACGGCTATCTGGCATACCTGCAGGAGCCATCATTGAGGGATTGAAATTCATAAGTTATATCTCCTAAAAACGTGGATCCGCGATTACTTATTGTCCGAAAGCTTTGAACCGGCGCTGGTTGCGATGTGATCGAAGAATCCGTATTCCAATCCTTCTTCAGCGGTAAACCAGTTATCGCGATCGTTATCTTTGAGGATGGTTTCTAAGCTCTGACCGGTGCGATCAGCAGTAATCTGCGAAAGACGCTTCTTCATATCAAGAATCAGCTCAGCCTGGGTGCGGATATCAGATGCGGTACCACCGATACCTCCGGAAGGCTGGTGCATGAGAATTCGTGCGTTGGGAGTTGCAAAGCGCTTGCCCTTGGTGCCTGCGGTCAGCAGGAACTGCCCCATGGATGCTGCCATACCGGTAACGACGGTTACGACGTCGTTAGGAATCAACTGCATGGTGTCGTAAATTGCCATACCTGCAGTGACTGAACCACCGGGTGAGTTGATGTAGAGGTAGATATCAGCTTCTGGATCCTCAGCAGAAAGAAGAAGCATCTGTGAGCAGATGCGGTTAGCATTTGAATCACGTACTTCCGAACCCAACCAAATGATGCGCTCTTTGAGCAAACGGTTGAAGACGTAGTCGTCCTGACCGCCCATAGGTGTTTCCATGGTGGGTTCTGAGCCTGCGGAGAACTGCGGCATAGGCAAAATGTTAGTCATTAATACTTCTTCCTTTTCTCTAACGCCTCGTTATTACAACGAGGCATTGAAAATTTTGGTTAATAGAAGATTATCGAAACCTGCTTGCCATAGGAAAACAGTTCGCTGTTGGCACACGCAACCGGCCTAGAGCTTAACTATTCCGATGCCCTGGCTTGCAGAAGCACGCACTTTTAGTGATAGCACGCAAGAAGACCTTGAGGCGTTGAAATGACTTCGATAGGTGTTTCAAAAATATCAGTCAAAATCTGATTGTTCATCAGCTCTTCGGTGCGGCCCATATGAATGACTTTTCCATTCTTCATAGCACACATGTACCGGGCGTAGCGGGCAGCGTAATTGATATCGTGCAACACCACAATGATCGTACGGTTGAATTGTTCTGCGGCGTCCTTGAGATGTTGCATCATATGAACAGAGTGCGAAATATCAAGGTTATTCAGAGGTTCATCCAACAACACATACTCTGTTTCCTGGGCAAGCACCATAGCAACGTAAGCCCTTTGACGTTGCCCGCCAGAGAGTTCATCAAGATAGCGAGATTCAAGTTCTGCTAGGTGCAAAAAATCTATATACCGGGAAATGATTTCCTCATCTTCAGCGGTTAACCGACCTTTCGAATGCGGGAACCTACCAAACCCCACCAGCTGCCGCACCGTCAGCTTGGTCATAAAATGATTTTCTTGCTTAAGAATCGAAACAATCTTGGCAAGGTCTTTTGACTTCGTTGTCGTAATATCCATTCCTGCGATTTCGATGGCACCCTGATCAATCCCCAGTAGCCGCCCCATCATAGTGAGCAGCGTCGATTTACCAGCGCCATTTGGTCCTACTAAAGCTGTAATCCCACCGCGCGGAATTTCTAAATCTACAGGACCAATGGACACCTCCGAGGAGTAGTTTTTGTTGACATCCTTCAGAGTTATCACAATGCTCCCTTTCGCAAAATAATTGTTAAGAAGACCACTGCCCCCACAAATTCAATGATTATACTGACTACACCCTGGGCAGAAAAAATATGATTCATCAGAAAATACGAGAGGGTAAGCACCAAGTAGGCTAGCAAACTTGCCAGCGGAAAAAGGTACTTATGGTCGTAAGTAGGCGCGCTCTGATAGGTCAACATAGCCACCAAGAAACCCAAAAAAATCATGGGACCCACCAGCGCCGTCGATACTGCAGAAAGCACGGCAACCAGCACCAGCACGGTAAGGGCGATGCGAGAAAAAGTTACGCCCAAGTTCTCTGCAGTTTCCCTGCCCAGAGAAATGACATTCAGCTTCTTCGAAAGGAAGAAAAGAATTAGCGCAGAGCCCACGACCAGCGGTACCGCAACCGGATAGTATTCTGCTTCCGCATTATTGACCGAGCCGAAAAGACGCGCTGTCAAAATATCGAACTCGCTGGGGGTCAGCATGCGCTGCATAAAAGTAGAGAGCGACCCCAGTCCTCCGCCTAGAATAATTCCAACCAAGAGCATGGAATGCATATTGGCATTCTTTCCTCGCAGTAACCAACCGTAAAGCAAAAAGCTGAATCCCACCATGACCAGTATCTGAAAGAGAAACATTTCAAAGGTGCGTGCGTTGAGGAGCCCTGTGGCACCAAAGAAAAAGATGGTTGACGTATGAATGGCTGCATAGAGCGATTGAAACCCCATGATTCCCGGGGTAATGATTTTATTGTTCGCCACCGTCTGAAAAGCAATAGTTGAAACAGCCTGGCATAATGCCACAATTCCCATGGCGGTAACGGCATCGGCCCGTCGCTGAGCAATAATCCAAAAACGACGTGTGCCAAAAGGCATGGGATTGTCGTAAGCAAGTAAACCGAAGGTAGCCAGCAAACTACCTGCTAAGAGAACCCCCATCAAAATCCAATACTTCGTACGGTCAGATGACGTGCGAAATGATCCGCTCATTCGAGTCTTGCTTTGTGACTTTGATGCTACGGAGTCATGCATCAACAGCACTTGCCCAGCGTCCGTCCTCTCATCGCGCATTTGCTCCACCTTTCACAACCAGCCCTACAAAGACGGTAGCTCCCAAAACACCTAAAATCACAGAAACAGGCATTTCGAAGGGGGCAATGATAATGCGGGCGAGAATATCACACAGGGTTACCACAGCGATTCCGCCCAGGCATACCCATGGGAGATTACTCCGCAAATCATCCCCGCGGAACATACTCACGATATTTGGCACAATCAATCCCAGAAAAGGAAGGGACCCCACAACCACGGTCACTACACCGGTGGCAATCGCTATGAGGGCAGTTGCAATCAGTACCATTCGTCGGTAATTCACCCCCACGTTGGTAGAAAATTCTTCACCCAGACCCGCTAGTGTTAGACGATCGGCCAAAATAAATACGGCAATCACAACGCCCAGAACCATCCAGAGGATTTCATATTGCCCCTGATAGATAGAGGTAAATGATCCTGCGAACCAGACAGACAGCGACTGAAGCATATCTGTCTGCAAAGCAAAGAAAGTGGATACAGAGCTCACTACTGCACCCAACATAATTCCTACGATGGGGACGATAAGGGACGATTTGAGCGAAATTCGGCGCAAGAAGAGAAAGAAAATCATCGCACCGATAAAAGAAAATGCCACGGCAGCGGACATCTTGAACAAGATGGACGCCGAAGGATAAAAAAACAGGACAGTCAGCAATCCCAGACCTGCCCACTCAGTTGTACCAGTAGTAGAAGGCTCCACAAAGCGATTTTGAGTAATCAGCTGCATGACCAATCCGGACATGGACATCGCGGCTCCTGCAAGCACTAGCGCAATGGTTCGAGGGACTCGGCTGATTGCAAACATTTCTCTGCCCTCTTCCCCTGAAAAAATATCGAAGGCACCGGTGAGGAGGGAGAGCGCCAGCAGAATTAGAACCAGCAAGCAGCCGAGCCCTAATTTTGCTGTATAGAGTGGCGCTCGGCTGGTGCGTGGCTTGGGTGTGAGTGCTACAGTTGAATTCAATCTTTACCTCCACAGGCCGCTCCCGGTAGAGCGACCTGTGAGCAATAGGAAATAATGGACACTAAATATTTTCGTTATTTTGATTGCTCAAAGGTATCAGCCATCTGGTTCAGCATCTCTGTATAGGTAATAATATTTTCGTTGGTGTAGGTATCAGAAGGCGCGAGAATAACTTTCTTGTCTTTTACAGCCTTGACATTTGCTAGCGCATCGCTTCCCTCAATAACTTCTTGAGCAGGTTTTGCTGATTCTCCGGAAGAAATTGCCGCGTCACGATCGAGAACAAGCATCACGTCAGGGTTGGATTGAGCAATAGCTTCAACGCTGATGTCATCGCCCTTGTGGTTATCCGAGGTGTTCTCAACTTCCATAGCCGGCGTCATGCCCACTAAATCATAGAGGGGACCAAAGAAACGCCCTTTGCCCGGTGCAACATAACCAATTTCGCTGCCAGAAACGTTGATTGCCATGACTTTCTGCTCAGGGTTGTAGGCCTTCTTTGCACGCTCTAGCGCCTGATCGAAATCAGCAATAAGTTTTTCGGCATCTTTTTCTTTGTTAAAAATTTCTCCCAAAGCCTTCGTTTGTCGCTTAAGTTCTTGGTCAAGAGGTTCTCCCTCACGCGGCTCAAATTCGAGGAGGGTCGCTTCGGGGTTCAGTTCTTTGATGTCTTCATAGTATTGGGAGAAACGTTGCCCATTAATAATGAGTTTGGGTTCGGCTGCTGCAAGCGCCTCGAGGTCAGGTTCGCGGTGAGTGCCGATATCAATGATGTTCTCATTATTTTTCATCTCTGAAAGAGTCGCAGGGATAAGAGACTTCGGTGCGGCAACAGGTTCGATTCCCCAATTCTGGAGGATTTCAAATGAACGGTTATCAGTTACAGCAACGTTTTCAACCGGTAAGGAAAGTTCATGCGTGCCAAAGTTATCTTCAACTGAGATAGTGCGCTCTGACTGAGCGGAGGACGACGTTGCTGAGGAGTCGCTTGCAGATTGTGTTTCAGAAGCTGTATTTCCACCGCATGCCGTGAGTGCAAGGAGGGCAGTCGCGGCCAAAGAAGTAATCGCTAGGGTGGGCTTGCGCATGAAAATTCCTTTGAGTTTTGGTGTGTATGTTTTATGTGGACAAAAACTTGTCGCTCTCCACGCTAAACTAAGCCTTACCTAACTTCAATTAGAACATACTTATATTTCTTATTTATTTTACCATTTATTGGGCACAAAAAAGGGAGACTCCATTCGGAGCCTCCCTTGATGTATTCGAGCTAGATACTACTCAGCTGATTCTTCTTTAGCTTCTTCGTTTCCACCCAGGTACTTTGAAAGATCCACGATGTTTCCCTCGGAATCCTTGACCTCTGCCTTTTCGATGACAGCTGCAAGAGCCTTGGAACGGCGTACTTCGCCCACCATCAAACCAGCCTGACCGGAGCCATCCAGCATCTGTGCGAACTGGTTGGGATCCATACCGTACTGAGAAGACATGGTGATGATGTAGTCGATGAGCTCAGCCTGCTCAACACCAATTTCTTCCTTCTCAGCAATCGCATCAAGAATCATCTCGTTCTTGAATGCGGTTTCAGCATTTTCACGAACTTCTGCGCGGTGCTCTTCGGTATCGTGACCTTCTTCAGCGCTGGGATTGTTGAAGTGCTGGTTAATCTGCTCTTCGATAACCTTCTCAGGTACTTCGATGTCAGCCATCTCAACGAGCTTTGCAAGAACCTTATCGCGTGCTTCTGCGCCCTGCTCTGCAACCTTGGAATCAGCAGCCTGCTTCTTCAGGTCTTCCTTGAGTTCATCAATGGTGTCGAACTCTGAGGCAAGCTGAGCAAAATCGTCGTCAGCTTCAGGAAGTTCGCGTTCCTTAACTGCGGTGAGGGCAACCTTTACAGTTGCTTCTTCACCGGAGTGCTCGCCGCCTGCAAGCTTGGTTTCGAAAGTAGCATCTTCACCGGCAGAAAGACCGGTGAGCGCCTCGTCAAGACCCTCAAGCATGGTGCCTGCGCCAACCTGGTAAGAAAGGTCGTTCGCTGCGTCAACTTCTTCGCCATCGATAGAAGCGTTGAGGTTAATGGTGACAAAGTCATCATTAGCTGCAGGACGATCTACGGTCTTCAAAGTAGCAAAACGTGAACGCAGTGCATCCAGTTGCTTCTGCTCGTCTTCAGCCGAAACTTCAGTTGCTGCTACCTCAACCTTGATGCCTTCGTAGTTAGGTACCTCAACCTCGGGGCGTACAGTAACTTCAATAGTGAGCTTGACATCGTTCTCACGAGCATCTTCTTCGGGCTTGGAGATAATATCCAGCTCGGGCTGTGCAAGAGGAGTCAAATCATTTTCAGCAAGAGCCTGCTGGTAGAACTCGTTGAGTCCTTCATTCAGTGCGTTCTCAACGATGAAATCAAAGCCTGCACGCTGTTCAATGAGTGCACGAGGGGTCTTACCCTTACGGAAGCCAGGAACCTGGATCTGCTCAGCTAGGGACTTGTAGGTGCGATCAAGGTAGGTCTTGAATTCTGCGAAAGGAATCTCGACCTCAATCTTTGCGAGGGTCGGATTAAGCTTCTCGACGGCAGTTTTCACGTCCGTGGGTCTCCTGATACATAGTCGGTGACGCAAACTCGGTTGAGTGTGCATTTCAATATCTTTAGGCTTATGAAATAACAAAAACCCGCCGTGATATGCGGCGGGTTCTGTTAACTCATGTCGGGGTGACAGGATTCGAACCTGCGATCTCCTGCTCCCAAAGCAGGCGCGTTAGCCAAGCTACGCCACACCCCGCAAAATGCCGCAAGCACTAAAAAGTTTAGCGGTATTTCTTGGATTTTCCCACTTTTAGATCCATCAGAAAATATTCGGCGTGGCTTCTTGCGGAAACACGCTTCATTATTCCTCATGGAGTGGGCAATAAAAATGCCTGACCTACGACTCCCCGCGGGTGAAGCTTTTATTGAGAGGGGATGACGGGAATCGAACCCGCGTAATCAGTTTGGAAGACTGAGGCTTTACCATTAAGCTACATCCCCATCTGTCCGGATGGGACTTATACAGTAAACACAATTTTCCGGTATCTTGTCAAATCGAAAAACCACAGGTGCTGAATTTTGTTGTTTTATTTGAGAAGATTGCGTCCAATATGGCTTAGTTCTGGCAGCCAGGACACCAAAAAAGGTTCCGCGCCGCAACTTGCTGAACCCGGATTATTTCTCCGCAACGAAAGCATACTTGTCCTTGCCTCTGATAGACATAGTTGGCATGTTCTGGCCACGCTTCTGCCAAGGGTATACCCGGACGGTAATCCTCTTCAGTGGTAACAATCCGCCCCAGCTCTACACCGACTTGCAATAGTTTTTGAGCATCTTCCCATACAGCGTGCCGTTCTTCCACACTCAACGATTTTGCCGGGCGAAAAGGGTCAATCTGCTGTCGGTACAAGACCTCAGCGCGAAAGATATTTCCGATTCCAGAAATTATTTTTTGATCCATGAGGACGACGCCGATGGGTCGGGCAGTTTTTGAAAGTGCAGAGAAGAACTGATGGGGATTCGCATCACCATCGAGCGGATCTGCCCCTAATTGAGCGCGCACCATCTCCTTCTCATCAGCAGTTAGCGTGCGGCACACGGTCGGTCCAATTAAATCCGCCCATCCATGGGCAGAAACGATACGGATGCGCACAGTCGGCTTGGGTGGTGGTGGACTGCTGTACTCCCCCACCTCAGCGCCCTCTGTAAGCTCAAATTCCCCTACCTTTCGAGGCGCTCCGATGGATGAAGCTCCACGGAACTGTTGATCCCCTCCAAAATTCCAGGCACCGTAAATACCCAGATGTACGTTGAGGTAAAGATCATTATCAAATCGGAGAAAAAGGTGCTTTCCGTGGGCAAAAGCCTCTTCTAAACGATGACCGTCGAGAAGTTGAGCGCCATCTACGAACCGACCTTGCGGGCTGGAAAGTTGCAGAACTTGCCCGGCAAAAACATCATTGAATTGTCGGGCAAGTCGGTGAATAGAATGTCCTTCAGGCATTACTGTCCTGAAAAATTTTCAATATTTTTTCCCGAGATATCTCCCGTTTTTTCAAATTCTTCTATCTGAGAGATGCGTCGCTGATGACGCTCGACATCCGCCCATGGGGTGGAAAGGAAAATCTTGATAATCTCCAGGGCCTCTTCAAGAGAATGTTGGCGTCCGCCAATAGCGACAACCTGAGCGTTGTTATGTTCACGCGCTAGTGCTGCGGTGTCGTGGTTCCATGCCAGAGCCGCGCGGATTCCCTCAACTTTGTTCGCCGCCATCTGCTCACCGTTACCTGATCCTCCGAGCACAATGCCCAACGAGTCGAGACCGGACTCCCGATCGTGTTTAACCGCCAGCGCTGCATTAATGCAAAAGCTGGGATAATCATCAAGAGCATCGTATTCAGCAGGACCATGATCTACCATCTCATAGCCTAGTTTGGTGAGTTCATCGATGAAGTACCGGCTCATTTCAAGTCCGGCATGATCAGTTGCAATGTGTACTCGCACCTTAGTTCTCTTTTCTGCCACTCTTGGCTTCAGTGAATGACTAGCTACTACAAAAGGGTTATGAATCAGACAAAAGTTCTCAATATATGAGTTAGCCCACTACTATCAAGAGTAAGCTCGAAAGGGCTATTCACATTCTATGTGAGCCCTAGGGTGCTTCTAAAGTTGTGAATCACTCTTTCAACGATTCAAGAAGAAAGGTGCCTTATGCCCGGCATGAACCTTACGCGCGCTGAAGCTGAAGAACGCGCATCCATCATTACACGCGTTGATTCTTACGCAGTGACCGTTGATCTCACTGCGGATGAAAAAGTCTTTCCCGTTCAAGCTGTCATCACTTTTGATGCGGTGGAAGGTCAGAGCACATTCATCGATGCAATTACCGATTCAGTGCGATCAATTGAACTCAACGGCGAGTCCGTGGATACTTCCCATGCTGATGGCGTACGGATCCAATTACCTGCTCTTGCCAAGAAAAACGTGCTAAAAATCGATGCCGATTTTCTCTATACCAATACCGGCGAAGGTTTGCACCGATTCGTTGATCCGGTAGATAGCGAAGTTTACCTATACTCACAGTTTGAGGTTCCCGATTCTCGCCGCGTATTCCCTGTTTTCGAACAACCAGACCTCAAGGCAGAATTTGAATTTACCGTCAAGGCACCCGCCCATTGGGAAGTAATCTCAAATCAACCAGAAGTTTCACAAGATTCCCTTGAAGGTTCAAAGACCTGGAAGTTCAAGCCAACTCCCCGCATTTCTTCTTACATCACAGCTCTCATTGCGGGGCCATATGAAAAAGTCACCTCATCTCTGACGAATTCAGAGGGACGCGACATCGCGTTAGGTATTTTCGCTCGCAAATCTCTCATGGAATATCTAGATTCTGAAGAAATCTTTACCATTACACGTCAGGGGTTCGAGTTCTATGAAGAACAGTTCAAAACCCCTTATCCCTTTGAGAAATACGACCAACTTTTCGTTCCCGAATTTAATGCCGGCGCCATGGAAAATGCCGGTGCTGTGACCTTCCTCGAAGATTATATTTTCCGCTCTAAAACCACAGAAGCTCTCATTGAGCGCCGCGCTGTAACCGTTCTGCACGAGCTAGCCCATATGTGGTTTGGCGATTTAGTCACCATGAAATGGTGGAATGATTTGTGGCTCAATGAATCTTTCGCAGAATTCATGTCTACGCTTGCCACCGCAGAAAACACTCGTTTTGCCTCTCAAGCATGGGCAACGTTCTCGGCATCTGAAAAGACATGGGCTTACCGCCAAGATCAGCTCTCTTCAACCCACCCCATCGTCGCACCAATCCGCGATTTGAACGATGTCCAGGTCAACTTTGATGGCATTACATATGCCAAGGGTGCTTCTGTGCTTCGTCAAATGGTGGCCTGGGTCGGACAAGAAAATTTCATGGCAGCACTCAGTGAATATTTCACCAAACACGCCTTTAAAAACACCGTTCTGGACGACCTCTTAGTGGAGCTTGAGGCAACATCCGGCCGAGATATCAAAACCTGGTCCAAGAAATGGCTAGAAACAGCCGGCGTCAACACTCTCAGCACTGAGGTCGAAGAAGCTGAGGACAAAATTTCCTCGCTAAGGATCCGCCAGAGTTTTGCTGATGGATATGAAACGCTTCGACCGCATCGCTTGGTAGTGGGTTTCTACAATCTCACAGATGGCACTTTAACTCGCACCGACCGTTTCGAGCTGGATATCGACGGCGAAAGCACCGAAGTTACAGAAGCAGCTGGTAAGAGCCGTCCTGATCTCATTCTGGTTAACGATGAAGATCTCGCCTACGCCAAGATTCGTTTGGATGAGAAATCCCGAGAAACAGCTATATCGCATCTAGGTGCGATCGATTCTCCAGTAGCACGAGGAGTGGTATGGGGTTCGCTCTGGGATACCACCCGCGATGCAGAGATGCCGGCCCGCTCTTTCGTCGACTTGGTGCTGAACAACATCGGTGAAGAAACGAACTCCACTGCTGTTCGAGTTCAACTCGCTAACCTGGAACTGACTTTACGTTCTTACGTTGCCCGTGCCTCCGCTGAGAAAACCCGTATTGAGGCAGCCAACCGACTCTGGGAAATCACACAGGCGGCCAAAGCTGACTCCGATAACCAGCTACAATTTGTGCGCACCTTCGCTCGCCTAGCGGAAACCGAAGAACAGCTAGATGTGGTGGAATCGTTACTCACAGGAGAAACCGTTTTAGAGGGTCTTGAGATCGATACCGATTTGCGCTGGACTCTCGTTACCTCTCTTGCAGCTGGCGGACGGCGTACTGAGCAGGATATCGACGCCGAGCTGGAGAAAGACAATACTTCGAACGGCCAGCAGGCTGCTGCAACTGCCAAGGCTTCAATCCCTACCGCCCAAGCAAAAGAAAACGTATGGAACGACGTCGTAGAGAGCAATAAGCTTTCTAACATTATTCAGCGCTCGGCAATTGCAGGTTTCTTTAGTGGAAATAAGAATGAGCTTACCGATGCTTACATAGATCGGTATTTCGATTCTGTGGAAAAGGTCTGGCGGGACCGCAGTCATGAAATTTCCCAGCAGGTCATCGTGGGGCTTTATCCCCGCAATTACTCTGCTGAGTTACTGGAGAAAACCGAAAACTTCCTGGCATCCTTGCCTGAAGATGCGGGTTCATTAGCCCGTCAGATTTCAGAAGCCCGAGATGGCGCAGAGCGTGCCTTGAAGGTTCAGACAGCTGATATCTAGAATGTATTCAAAAATAACCGGACATCGTTTCTTTGCGAAGAAGCGATGTTCGGTTACTTATCAATGTCATTGGGCATTTTTTCCAGAGCGCCTACACTGGTTGCATGAGTGAAAATATTAACCCTCACAGTTTTTACGCCCAAGTAGGCGGCGCCCCCGTCTTTGAGAAATTATGCCGGGAATTTTATCTGCGCGTTGCCGCTGACCCTGAATTCAAGGCAATGTATCCCGAAGAAGATTTAGAACCGGCAGAGCGCCGCTTGCGGATGTTCCTCGAACAATATTGGGGTGGACCGAAAACATACCAGATTGAAAGAGGTCACCCTAGGCTCCGTATGCGACACATGCCTTTTGCAATTGGTCCTAAAGAGCGGGATATCTGGCTGGGTTATATGCGTGAGGCGGTTGATACTTTGAATCTATCCCCGTTGCACGAGGCAGAGCTGTGGGATTACCTCGAACGATCGGCGCACGCAATGCAAAACCGCGCGTCCTCAGCAGAGCACCCACACAATCCCGAGTAAATCTATTTGCCCCGCTTTGAAAGAATATATCCCCCAGGCGCGGTTATTCTTACCCACTCACCACTGCAAAAAACGCGTAACGTACCTTCAAATACTGGGGGTAGAAAGCCCATCACGACGGCGGTAAAAGCGACCGCGCTGGGGAGTTCAACCTCTTGCAGCAACACCGTGTTGCTTTCTGCTTTTAGCTCTAGAGATGAAGTCCAGATGCGCGAACGAACAGTATCGAGTACTGCATGTCCGGGATTTTGAGGAAGAGCTCCGTCAACGGCTTTCATGCCCTCACTGGCGGCAGTGAAAAGGTCGCCTGCGTCAATGACACCTTTTTCTTCCCACCCTTGGAGAGGCGGTGTGGTCCCGCTCCACGGCGCAGAAACAATTACAGGAGGGATTTTGAGGAAATAATTTTCTTCGGCAATACGAGCCAATCTATCCAGAAGTGCAGAACTTTCGACGACGACGTCCACATGGGCAGGAGTTTGAAGCCTCATGGCGCGCATTCCCAACACTGTGGGGGTGGTATCTAAAAGTGTTTGGGGGTATAGCGTGCTTACGAATGCGGCAAGAACTGAGCCGGAAGCGGTCAGCCGTACAGCAGCTTGAGAATCTACGGATCTTATCCGGGTAATAAAAGTTGCTAGGTCTTTTGCTGTCCTGGCATCGCCTAGATGTAGGGAGTCAGGGAATCCGCTCTGAGATGAATTTTCTGCCACGGTTGCCTTTCTACTGCAGATTAGAAGGTAAGTACATTCAATAGATTACCGCGTTGTGAGAAGGTAAGAACATGTCCGATAGCACAGAACGTATTGAAGAAAAGACCGCTGGAGTACCGGCAGTTGATGACCTCCTCCGCATGTTGCAACTCAATCCAAAGGAATCTCAAGACGGCTTCGAAAGCTTTGAAGCGATGACGCTTAACAGGGAATCCAGCCGTATTTATGGTGGTCAGGTCCTTGCCCAAGCAATTGTTGCTGGGGCCCAGTCAGTTGCCGCAGACCGCACCATGCACTCGATTCATGCATACTTTGTGCGGCCAGGAGACGTTGACCAGCCACTGTCCTTTAACGTCAAGAAACTTAACGACGGAAGATCATTTTCTACCCGACGCATTCAAGCCTCGCAGGCGTCTGAAGAAATCTTTTCTGCCATTGCCTCCTATCAAACTGATACTCAAGGTGCCGAGCACAGCTCCCCCGCTCCTGAAAATATCCCCGATCCAGAATCTTTGCCCACGGTGGCTGAACTCGTCGGGCATGTTCCTTTGCCCATTGCCCAGGCAATCGCCTTTGAACGCCCCTTTGACATCCGACATGTGGAGCCACCGCTGTGGCTCGCGGCAGATCCCGAGCGCAAACCCAGTACAGCAATCTGGTTCAAAGCTTTCGCTCCGCTAGGTGATGACCCCGTCATCCACCAAGCTGCAATCGCCTACGCCTCAGATTACGTGCCTGTTGAACCTGGCCTACGAGCGCACGGCAAGTACTGGCTGGAGCAAGGTATGAAGGTTGCTTCCCTCGATCACGCGGTGTGGTTTCACCGCCCGGCGCGTGCTGATGAATGGTTGCTGTATGTGCTGGATTCACCCAGTGCTCAGGATGCACGTTCGTTAGCGACAGGCAAGATTTTTACGGCAGAAGGAGTGCATGTGGCTACTGTTGCGCAGGAAACGATGCTTCGCTTGCCTGAATACCGGGAGAATATTACGGCTCCCTACCAGGATTAGTCGAGTTTTCCCGGGTCTTAAATGAATGCCCAAAAGCCCCATTGTTCTGCGGGAACAATGGGGCTTTTGGTGTGGTTGTAGAATCGATTAGCGGGTGAGCTTGCGGTGAACCACGCGCTTGGGCTTGGCTGCCTCAGGGCCCAATCGCTCTACCTTGTTTTCCTCGTAGGATTCGAAGTTACCTTCGTACCAGTACCAGTTATCGGGGTTTTCTTCGGTACCTTCCCACGCAAGGATATGGGTGGCGACTCGGTCGAGGAACCAGCGGTCGTGTGATACGACGACTGCGCAACCGGGGAATTCCAGGAGTGCGTTTTCAAGCGATGCGAGGGTTTCGACGTCGAGGTCGTTGGTCGGTTCGTCCAAGAGCAACAAGTTGCCGCCCTGTTTCAGAGTGAGAGCTAGGTTGAGGCGGTTACGCTCACCACCGGAGAGCACTCCTGCCTTCTTCTGCTGATCTGGACCTTTGAAGCCGAAGGCGGAGACGTAAGCTCGAGAGGGCATTTCTACCTGCCCGACCTGGATGTAATCGAGTCCGTCAGAAACTACTTCCCAGAGGGTCTTTTCAGAATCGATGTTTGCTCGGTTCTGATCCACGTAGGAAATCTTGACGGTATCGCCGATTTTGAGTTCGCCGCCGTCGAGCTCCTCCATGCCCACGATGGTCTTGAAAAGGGTCGATTTACCGACGCCGTTAGGACCAATAACACCTACGATGCCGTTTCGAGGCAGCGAGAAGGACAGACCGTTGATGAGGGAACGACCGTCGAAGCCTTTCTGCAAGTTCTCAGCTTCAATGACGACGTTACCCAAGCGAGGTCCTGGAGGAATCTGGATTTCCTCGAAGTCCAGCTTGCGAGTCTTCTCAGCCTCTGCTGCCATCTCTTCGTAGCGTGCGAGACGAGCCTTGGACTTCGTCTGACGGCCCTTGGAATTCGAACGAACCCAATCGAGTTCGTCGGAAAGGCGTTTAGCGAGCTTGGCGTCCTTCTTACCCTGAACCTCAAGACGGGCGCGCTTCTTCTCCAAGTAGGTGGAGTAGTTACCTTCATAGGGGTAGAGGTTGCCGCGGTCAACTTCAGCAATCCATTCAGCGACGTGATCCAAGAAGTAACGGTCGTGGGTTACAGCAATAACTGCGCCCTCGTAGGACTTCAGGTGCTGCTCAAGCCACAGAACGGATTCAGCGTCGAGGTGGTTGGTGGGCTCATCGAGCAGAAGAAGGTCGGGTTTCTCCAGCAAGAGCTTGCACAGTGCCACACGACGGCGCTCGCCACCGGAGAGGTTTGAAACGGGGCTATCGGCAGGAGGGCAACGAAGTGCTTCCATTGCCTGCTCAAGCTGAGAATCGAGATCCCATGCATTGGCGGCGTCGATAGCCTCTTGAAGTTTTCCCATTTCTTCCATGAGCGCGTCGAAGTCAGCTTCGGGGTTCGCCATCTCTTCAGAGATTTCGTTGTATCGATCAAGTTTGCCCTTGATTTCGCCTACGCCTTCTTCGACATTGCCCAATACAGTTTTTTCTTCGTTCAGCGGGGGCTCCTGAAGGAGGATTCCCACGCTGTAACCGGGTGATAGCCGCGCTTCACCGTTTGATGGAGTGTCAAGTCCAGCCATGATTTTAAGGATGGTTGACTTACCAGCACCGTTAGGGCCAACCATACCGATCTTGGCACCGGGGAAGAATGACATGGATACGTCATTGAGGATGACTTTATCGCCCACAGTTTTGCGGGCTTTGCTCATCGTATAAATAAATTCAGCCATATTTATAAGGCTACCGTGTTCCGTCAAATATTCCACGCCCGTGTAGTTTGCTCTCCTCTTGAGAACAAAAATAGATGCAGTGAGAAGAGAGATTGGCTGTGCAGTGCGGACCCGCCTCATCGAGCGAGGTGGGTCCACCGGGGTGAAGGGTTGTTACACCATGGCAGTTACTGCTTCGTTATTTGTGGTATTTCCTTCTACCAAACCATGTGTATCTGGTGCGTTGTCTCCAGCATTTTCTGATGGGTGGAAAGTTTCAGATTCTGAAGAGATACCATTGTGCTGCCCATTTTCTGAAGTATCCGGGATAGAGCTCTTTTGAGTTTCGCCCTGTGTATCAGGATGAATGGCACGATTGAAAGAAGATGTTCCTAGATTCAAGTCATGGCCAATCGCTGATGCATCGATTTCAACTGTGGTGCCCTTACGTCCGTCGTCGTTGCTCCACTGCTTGACGTTAAGTCTGCCGGTGACAATCACTGGCTGCCCGACGAAAATACTTCGATTGGCGTGCTGGGCGAGCGCCCGGTAGGAGTTGATGGTGTACCAATTCGTGGTTCCTTCGCGCCACACCTGCTGCTGCGCGTCGTACCATCGAGGAGTTGACGCAACTCGAAAGTTTGCAACAGGAAGTCCTGAGGGCAGTTTGTTAAGCGTAGGGGTAGTGGCTACGAATCCGCGGATGGTGATCATATCTGTCATGGTTTACTCCTGAGTGTGAAAATAAAATTTGTTCTCTCATTGGAGCTCATCGCGGGTTTTCGTGCCGGGTGAGGAGTCGTAAACCTGTGGATATCTTCCCTTATTTATCTGAATTTTTGGTTTTGTGGAAAAGTCTGTGTCTTTCCACAAGCGGGTTATCCACAGCTAGAATTTTTCCTCGCTCCCGGCGCCTTTCCAGGCTTATCGTGGTGCCATGATTGAAATCCACCCGCAACAAACTCATAAATATGCACCCTCGCTGGCTCGTCCCCGGTGGGTTCGCGGCGAACTAACCGAAACCTACTACCGTAAAGAATGGTCGCAGGTGTCCCTCGTTCAAGAAGAAGTTTTTGAACAACTGTGCCTTCTCACTTTTCAAGTGGGGTTAGGTTTTGAAACCGTCCTCAAGCATCGGTCAGCAATCGCTACTGCGCTTTGCAACTTTGACTTAGACGCTCTTGCGAATCTCACCGATGAAGATTTGATAAAAATCTGCACGGATCCCGCCGTCATTAGAAACCTACAAAAATTCAGGGCGTGCAGAAATAATGCGCAGATAATTGTTAAGTATGAAATTAATCTTGCACAAATTTTCATAGATGCGTTTGAGAACTATCCCACCGTCTCAGATTACGAATCCTTGCCACAATATTGTGAAGAATCCATAGAATTAGCTAAAGAATTGGCAGGGTTCGGAATAAAATTTTGGGGTCCAACAGTGCTTTGTTCAGCTGCCCAAGCACTCGGTCTCATTCGAGTCATTGAAGAAAACTAGCTTGCGACCTCAACGTTTCTCCTCTTAAGCGACTAGGGACGTAGATGAAAGTATTTGGCGCCTTCTCCCCTGCTTCGCTACTGTGGAGGAATGAAGAGCCCCGTAACTGACTACCTCAACGAACTTCTCGAGCGTAACCGCAATCATGACGGTGGCGAGCGCGCCTCCTACATCCCCGAATTGGCTCGCGCTAATCCTCATCGTTTTGGGATTGCCATGACGACTGTTGAGGGACGTACCTACTCCGTGGGGGATGACAACATTGAGTTCACCCTCCAATCTATGTCCAAACCTTTTGCATATGCAGCAGCTTTAGATATGCACGGCAAAGAGTATATGAGCGAACGAGTTGGAGTGGAGCCCTCGGGCGAAGCTTTCAACGAGCTCTCAATTGAAGAAGATAGCAATCGACCCGATAACCCCATGATTAATGTGGGGGCGATTGCCGTTCACGGATTGTTGTTAGAGAAGGATACCCCGAGCCAGGAACGCATTGAGTATCTTCGCGAATTTTTCTCCCGCTTGGCTGGCCGAGAGTTGACGATTGATCAGGATGTCTTCACTTCAGAGCTCGAGACCGCAGAGCGCAATTTTGCCATGGGGCACATGCTGAAGGGCTTGAGCGTCTTTGATGGGCCAGCTCACGGGGTGGTGGAAGGCTATATCGCCCAGTGCGCCGTCAAAGTCAATATTCGCGATCTTTCTGTCATGGGCGCCACGCTATCCAATGGGGGTATCCAGCCGCATACCGGTGAACAGGTTATTGAACCTTTGGTAGCCCGCCAAGTACTTTCAGTGATGGTCTCTGCAGGAATGTACGATGCCTCGGGGACCTGGTTTGCGGATGTCGGCATTCCTGCGAAATCTGGAGTTTCAGGTGGTATTCTAGGTGTCCTGCCCGGTCAGTTGGGTCTCGGAGTCTTCTCTCCCAGCCTGGATGCTAAGGGTAATAGCGTTCGAGGAATTCGCGTATTCAAAGAGCTTTCTGATCGCATGGGTCTGCACATCATGGACACTGAGGCATACAGTTACCATGCTGTTCGTGCCGTCCGGCAGGTGGGCGATGAACTAATTATTGAGCTTCAGGGACGCTTGGAGTTCTCCAACGCCGAAGAAATACTTTCCCAGCTTGAAGAGTTGGAATACAACTGTACCGACGTCGTCATAGATTTGACGCGGGTCAGTGAAGCTAACCGGGTGGGCCGGCATATGCTACTCGATGGTTTGCATCGGCTACAGGAAGAGGGTTTACAGGTATCGTTGCTGGATCCAGATAATATCCTTAAATTCAAGAATTCTGCGCAGGACGACGGCATCCACTACCTGCGTTCGCGGCAGAAATAGCTTGCTCAGTGGATAGGACATATCAGATTCGATACGTTCCATGAATCGCCCTTTGGTACAGCAATAAAAAAATAACCCGTCTGACTAGCGTTACTTCTCGTCAGACGGGTTATTTGTGTGCCCCAGGAGGGAGTCGAACCCCCGACCAAGAGATTAGAAGGCTCCTGCTCTATCCACTGAGCTACTGAGGCGACAGTTCACAGAGTGAACCTTCCCCATATTACTCATTTCTATGGGGCAGAGCAAAGAACGCTCGTTAGATGATGACCTGGTAGATGGAGGAACGTTTTCCTCGGCGAAGGACTCTCCGCGTTGCAGGGTCAATGAACACCAGATAACTCGCATAGGCCAGTGAAATGACGACGGCTATGAGACGCCCCATATTCATGTCGAAGTCCTGAATGTAGGGAGAAACATCGAGCTGGTCGCTGACTGCGTAAATCATGAAGAACAATGTGGTAATGAAGTAGAAGTCTAATTGCCAATCAGTTCTAATGCCGGATGCGGCAAGGAATGGAATAATCCAGAGCAGGTACCAGGACTGGATCATGGGTGCAAAGATGACGATGCAACCCAGCGATATACCAATTCGTCGAACCAGTTTGGAGTCTTGCCCCACAAACATCACCAGGACGGCGCCCAACATACCGATGAGCTTCCCCATGGAACCAATGGCATCGCGAATAGTTTCGGCGGTTTCTCCGCCCAAGAGCGGGGTAAAAATCATGCCCGCCATCCAGGCAATAAAACCAACCGGTGCATACCAAATCAGCTGACCGCTAGTCGTGGAAAGCGCACCGACCCAGCCGAACCCAAAACCGTTGATGAGTCCCATTATGCCCAATTCCGCCAGAGATACGGCCAATGTCAAAGCCCAGAACATAAACTTTCGGGGCCATGATGCTCCTCGCCCTGCCCACAATAAACCAATGAAGGGCAAGATCACCAGAGCAATAGGCTTGACAGCAATCGCTAGGGTAACCAGTGTGATTCCGAGAATTCCACCCTTCCAGTTACGATGAGCGGCAGCAAAATACGTTCCCGCTACGGCAAATCCGGTCATCAAAGCGTCATTGTGCCCTGCGGTTACAAACTGAGCGATGAAGAGAGGGTTAGCGACGACCAACCAGAGCGCTCGGACGCCGTTAATATTGTGCAAAGCAGCAATCTTAGGCACAAAGTAGGCAATGAGAGCTACACCAAAAACTGCAACTCCGCGGAAGAGATAGATACCTAAATCGACGTTTGTTCCCGCCAGCCATGCAACCCCTTGTTCAATCCAGAGAAAGATGGGGCCGTAAGGCGGAGGCGACTGCGCCCATAAAGGATCTGCTCCATACTGGAAGAAATTGTTGATAGAGGAGACGCCCACTTCATAGGGGTTCTGCCCACTGAGCATCACTCGCCCCTGAGCAAAATAAGAAAATATATCTCGGGAAAAGAGCGGGAATGCGATAAGTTGAGGGGTAGTCCAGCACACGATAGCCAACCAGGTATACCGTTTGGCATTTCCCCTCCATACGATGAGTTTTTGGGACAGCCGGAGCCATTCACGGCACATAATCATGCCACCTACTGCAAGCAAAATAATGCAGAGAATAATCCCCGAAATGTTGTACCGCAAGGAGATTACAAAGGGGATTCGTTGCAGAGGGGAAGCATCCGCAAGCCATCCCACGCCAAATGAGCCCACCATCATCAATAGCGATCCCAAGGTACCGAGCACTATGGTACGTAATGGGTTGCCATAAATATATTTAGATCGCTTGCCTACTCGCTTACTAGCGGGTCGCTGAACCTTATTTGCAGACATTGGGCTCCTGCATCGCGGGATTTACTGAACTCTCCTGATATTACCGAACCCGAACACCCCTACTGACCACCTGGTAGACACTACTTCTGTGAAATATCACCAAGTATTCTGCTGCAGAGCGAAAATGCTGAGTAGAGCTCGCCTGGGGAGTAAGTTAGAAGGGTGTCTATTTCTAATGAACGAATTGTATGGATTGACTGCGAGATGACAGGGCTCTCTTTGGAGAACGATGCTCTGATTGAAGTCGCAGCACTTGTGACCGATGCAGAACTCAACATATTGGGTCAAGGTGCAGATGTCATTATCAAGCCTGACCCTGCTGCGCTGGAGAACATGGATGATTTTGTAACAAACATGCATAAGACATCTGGTCTACTCGATGAACTAGAACAGGGAATCTCAATGGGAGACGCCGAGCGTCAGGTGCTCGACTATATTCAGGAGTTTGTACCCGAGCCGCGCAAGGCACAACTTGCGGGAAATTCAATCGGCACAGACAAGACTTTCCTCAGCCGGGATATGCCTAAACTGATTGATTACCTTCACTACCGCGTCATTGATGTTTCAACCATTAAGGAACTTTCCCGCCGTTGGTTCCCCAAAGCTCACTACAATGCCCCGGCCAAGACTGGAAACCATCGCGCCCTTGGAGATATTCGGGATTCGATTGATGAACTTCGTTACTATCGCGAAGCCGTTTTTGTGCCGGCACCAGGGCCTGATTCCAAGGCAGCCTCTGCAATCGCACAAAAGGTGCAGAACAGCAGGCAGGAGCTAAGCTAAGAACCTTTCACCGCAGAGTGATAACCATCACCGCGAAAGTGCTCTGTTCAATTTTGGTTTTTGAGCGAATTCCAGTAGAGTATTCTCTGTTGCCAAGCACGGATGAAGAAATTCATTGAATGTAGAAGCACATGGTGGTCGTAGCTCAGTCGGCAGAGCGCCTGGTTGTGGTCCAGGAGGTCGCGGGTTCAACCCCCGTCGATCACCCCAAGAATAAAGGGTCGTTATGGTTTCCATAACGACCCTTTTTTTGCTTTATCTATACCCTCTATACACGCTCTGAACCAGAAGTTTTCAGGAGTTGAAATGACTATCCGGCCAATCGTTATCCACGGAAACCCCGTACTTCATCGACCTGCTCAGCCCGTCACACAGTTTGATGCTGAGTTAAAGACTCTCATTGAAGATATGTATGAGACCCAGGAAGCCTCCCACGGTGTAGGACTTGCCGCTCCCCAGATCGGAGTGGGGCTGCGTCTGTTTACCTACTCCTTTGAGAATGAGGACGGCGTACCGCCCGTTGGCGTAGTCATCAACCCCCTCCTCACCCTGGGCAAAATCTCTACGCAGGACCCAGAGCCTGAAACCGAAGATGAGGGCTGCCTCTCATTCCCCGGCTATAGCTTTCCTCTCAAACGAGCTGAGTGGGTCAAAGTTTCGGGATGGGACGTCGAAGGTAAGCCTCTACAGTTTGAGGCAACCGGCTGGTTTGCGCGTGTCATGCAACACGAAGCTGATCACCTTGATGGCAAACTCTATATAAATCGCCTCAACAAAAAGTGGGGGGCAAAAGCTAAGAAAGTGGCAAAGCGAGAAGATTGGACCCATGAGGGACACCAATGGACGCCAGGAGTAGACCCAGACCCCTTTGGCCACTAAGGGAGAAGATATCAGGCAGAAAAAGGGACGGGACGCTCTATGAGCCGGGTTTTGTACTTGTACAACAAGTGGCAATCATCCATCTAGGCCCTACGTTGCCGTAGAGCTCAAGCAGCCTACCCGAGCATTTCGACGCACAGCCTACTTCATGCTCTGTTTGACCTTGCTCCGAATGGGGTTTACCAAGCTATCTCAGTCACCTGAGATACTGGTGAGCTCTTACCTCACCTTTTCACCCTTACCTCGTAAAAGGCGGTCTTTTTTCTGTGGCACTAGCCTGCAGGTTACCCTGAGTCGACGTTATCGACCATCCTGTGCTGTGGAGCCCGGACTTTCCTCGAGGTGGACATTACATCTCACCGCGCGATTGCCCGAGCGTCCCGTCCGTCTCTAAACTTTACTACACTTGAAGTCATGCTTATTTTGTTACCCCCATCAGAAGGTAAAGCTCCAGCGTCAAAGGGCGAGCCGGTGGACTTCGCAAATCTCAGCTTTTCTGAGTTGACCGAAGCGAGAGAGTTGGTAGCGAAAGAGCTCATGACGGTTAGCAGTCACCACGATGCTCCCCAGCTCCTCAAGGTAGGCAAGACACTTAGCTCAGAGATTATTCGTAATCAGAGGATTCTTGCGGAGCCAGCCGCTGCCGCTGCTGAAGTTTATACGGGCGTCTTGTATGAAGCTTTAGACTATTCATCGTTCACCGCAGCTCAAAAACAAAGAGCAGATTCGTCCATCTTAGTTATTTCTGCCTTGTGGGGTGCTCTGAAACTCACCGACAGAATTCCCGCTTACCGGCTATCGATGGGCATTCGATTAGGAGAATGCGGTAATCTCGCAACATTTTGGCGAGGGGAACTTTCATCCCTCCTAGCAGACTACGCCCAGGGCCACCTCATCATCGACTGCCGATCAGCGGCGTATTCCAATGCCTGGAAACCACCTCAGGCGCAGACCTATTTAGTCCGTGTCGAGCAAGTGCAAAAAGACGGCAGCAGAAAAGTAGTATCCCACTTCGCTAAACACTATCGAGGGCTACTGGCTCGCTATCTCATAATGGAAAAACTTCTATCCTGCGATTCCATAGAAAAACTTTCAGAAAAGCTTAACTCTCACTGGACCGTCGAGATTACCCCCGCAACACCGAAGCAAGCGGGGATCCTCACGCTGGTGGTGCCCGCTCCCCCGGTAGCCTGAAATATTAGACCAATACTCTCTTACTTCAAGAGAGCAGTGCTTGCCGATCCATCTACGACGCTGGTGGAAACAACGAAATCCCACGGGTCAGTATTGAGTTCAGATACGTAGGTTTCAATTTCGAATCCCTGTTTTACTAATCGCTGTTTCAGGGCTTCTGCCGCGTCCGTCATCCATAACCACTCGCTGGCAAAATGCGAACAATCAATCAAACAGGGTGTGCCTAAGCCAGAAATCAAGGCAGTTTCACGAGCTTCAGAGGCAGGATGATGGCGCAGGTCAGCTGTAATATATACATCTGCTTGATGGGCTCGTACGGCGTCAAAGAGGGAGTCTCCCGCGCCGGTACACAGGGCAATTTTTTGGATTTTGGTCTGAGGGGTTCCGGCTACCCGCAGACCAGCGGCTGTTGCCGGCAGAAAATCCGCAATTTTCTCTGCGAGTTCCTTCAGAGTAAGGGGGGCAGGAAGTGAACCTACTCGCCCGATTCCAACTTCAACCTGTTTTCCCTCAATTTCCACAGTCTCAGGGGAATCTAGAATTTCTGTTGCAGCAATCCCCAGATTCTTCATGAACGCATCGTTGGTTCCCAGAGGAGCAGAATCCACGTTTGTATGAGCACCAAGTAACCCGCAGTGGTTCTCAATCAGAGTATGCACCACCTCGCCCTTATAGTCACTCGCCGGCAAGAATGATGTTCCCTTAAGCAAAAGTGGATGGTGAGTAATCAGCAATTGGGCATTGCGCGATACGGCCTCATGGGCTGTGGCTACCGTGGCATCAACCGCAAAGCCCACGGTACGGACCGGGTCGGATGGGCGCCCTGTCACCTGGCCGCTGGCATCCCAGCTCTCTGCAATCGAAAGGGGAAACATCTCGTGGAAGACTTCTAAAACTTTTTCTAATGAAGGTACATTCTGAGTATTCATACAAGGTATTGTCCCAGAAAATTAATTGAGATCACGAGGAATTTCCACCTCAGGGTATTCGTTGAAATGTATAAATCAACAAATTTCAGTGAATGATTGAAGGGAAATATCAATCCAATGCAAAGTTTTGTAGTGGGCGCAGGATGTTTTTGGTGCATTGATGCGGTCTATCGAAATATCCGAGGCGTTCAATCAAATGTGGTGGGATATACAGGCGGCGCCACCGATAACCCGGACTACTATAGCGTCTGTTCTGGTCAAACAGGCCATGTAGAAGTAGACAAAGTGACCTTCGATGAAACGGTGATACCCGCAGACGTCATGTTGGATATCTTCTTCACTTCGCACGATCCCACCAGCTGGGATCGCCAAGGCGCCGACGTCGGCTCCCAATACCGTTCAGCACTTTTCTATGAAAATGAAGAACAAAAACAACTTTTCGAAGCGGCAAAGAAACGTGCCGAGCAGGTGTGGGAACGACCGGTAGTTACCGTGATTGAGCCGCTGGGGACCTTCTGGGAAGCTGAAGAACTCCACCAGAATTTCTACCAGAAGAATCCTTACGCTGGGTATTGCATGGCCATCGTCAACCCTAAGGTTTCTAAAGTACGCCAGCAATACGCTGAATACCTCTTGTGATACAACCCTAAACATTACAAAACATTTCTCAAATATTACTGCTTCCTTCTTAATCTCCGTAAAGTAGTGAGGGAAGCAAAATATTTTCTTCCGAAAGGAAAAGCTATGTCTAAGATGTACAACAACGTCACGGAAATTATTGGCGGTACCCCCATGGTGCGTCTGAACCGTCTTGACGCTGATTTGCCCGGCAATGTAGCCGTCAAACTAGAGTTTTATAATCCTGCTAATTCGGTAAAGGATCGTATCGGTCGCGCCATCATCGATGCCGCAGAAAAGTCCGGTGACCTCAAGCCCGGCGGCACTATCGTCGAAGGCACCTCTGGTAATACCGGTATTGCCCTAGCGATGGTTGGCGCAGCGCGTGGATACAAAGTTATTCTGACTATGCCTGAAACCATGTCCAACGAGCGCCGGGTGATGCTCCGCGCGTTTGGCGCAGAGATTGTTCTGACTCCAGGTGCCGATGGAATGCGCGGGGCCGTGGAAAAGGCTCGCGAGATTGTAGAGAACTCAGAAAATGCAATCCTGGCTTCGCAGTTCTCAAATGAGGCTAACCCAGAAATTCACTACACCACCACCGGCCCAGAAATTTGGGAAGCTACCGATGGCGAAATCGATATTTTTGTAGCGGGCGTGGGTACGGGTGGTACCGTCTCAGGTGCTGGTAAGTACCTCAAGGAGAAGAAGAGCGACATCAAGATTGTTGCTGTAGAACCTTCTGACTCCCCCTTGCTTTCCGGTGGTTCAGCTGGTCCTCACAAGATTCAGGGTCTGGGTGCTAACTTTGTGCCCGATACACTTGATCGCGAGATTTACGATGCGGTAACTCCTGTATCGGCTGAAGATTCAGTCAAAACTGCACGTGCGCTCGGAACTGAAGAGGGCATTTTGGGCGGTATTTCCTCCGGTGCCGCGGTATGGGCTGCGCTCGAAGAAGCCAAGAAATCAGAAAATAAAGATAAGCTCATTGTGGCAATAGTTCCCGATTTCGGCGAACGTTACATCTCTACTCTTCTGTACGAGGATATTCGCGGCTAAGCACCAGAATCTCTATTTTCCCAAGGTGGCGAACAGCTCAAGTTGTTCGCCACCTTGTAGTATCAGATACTAAGAGCCAAGGTGCTTTCAGCGAAGAAGTTACGACAGGCTGAAGTTGTACGCTGATATGCCTGCACATTTTGAGGAAAGTTAGTACATGAGCTTTTTTGATCGTTTTTCTGAAGACCTTGCAACAGTTCGCGCCCACGATCCTGCTGCCCGTAGCACAGTGGAAATTCTTCTCAATTATTCGGGAATGCACGCCATCTGGATCCATCGGATTTCCCATAGGCTCTGGCAGAATGACTCCACCAAGTTAGCTGCTCGTACACTCTCACAGTTTTCCCGTTTTCTGACCGGTGTTGAAATTCATCCGGGCGCCACCATAGGTCGGCGCTTTTTCATAGACCACGGTATGGGCATTGTGATTGGTGAGACGGCAGAGATTGGTGATGACGTTATGCTCTACCACCAGGTCACTTTAGGCGGGCGTTCGTTAGAAAAAACCAAGCGCCACCCCACCATTGAAGATCAGGTGACCATAGGCGCCGGAGCAAAAGTTCTCGGTCCCGTAGTAATCGGTGCTGGATCAGCTATTGGTGGCAACGCCGTCGTCGTGCATGATCATCCTGCCGACTCCATCATTACCGGCATCCCTGCAAAATCACGGCCACGTACTCCTGAAAAGAAGAAACCTCTGGTTGACCCTGTTGAATACGTGGATCCTGCCATGTGGATCTAAAAACATGGCTACAAAAAAGGGATTCTTCCTCTTGCGAGGAAGAATCCCTTTTCACATACACCAGAATTTAGTGGGTATGTGAACTTGCAGCATCAATCTCTGATCGATCACCGCTCCATTCGGTGTGCCACATGCCTTCGCTATCAACGCGAGCATAGGTATGAGCGCCAAAGAAGTCTCGCTGTCCCTGAATCAATGCAGCGGGCAGACGATCACGGCGCAGACCATCGTAGTAGGAGAGAGAAGAAGCGAAGACCGGGACGGGAATTCCCATTTCGGTTGCTTTCACAATGACGCGGCGCCAAGAAGGAAGCAGATCTTCCATAAGCTTCTTGAAGCCAGGAGCCAGTAACATATTTACCGGCTGAGTGTCCCCCTGATAGGCATCCATGATTTCGCCCAGTAGTTCAGCACGGATGATGCAACCGGCACGCCACAGACCCGCTATTTCGTCCAGCTTCAGCTCCCATCCGTATTCTTTGCCTGCGGCAACCAACTGGTCAAGACCCTGCGCATATGAAACCAGCTTAGAGGCAAATAGAGCCTTGCGGACGTCCTCAATGAACTCTTCCTCCTCTGCAAGCTGAGAAGACTCTAAGACGCCGGCTGGTAGCTCTTTCTGTGCCTGCTGACGCGCTGCGGGGTTGGAAGACGAGAGAGCACGAGCAAATACCGACTCGGCGATGCCCGTTACGGGAGAACCCAAATCGAGGGCTGCCTGGACGGTCCACCGGCCAGTTCCCTTCTGACCCGCTTCATCAACGATGACGTCGACCAACGGCTTACCGGTTTTAGCATCTACCTGAGACAGAACTTCAGAGGTAATTTCAATCAGGTAAGAATTGAGTTCAGTGGTATTCCACTTCTTAAAGATTTCAGCCTGATCATCCGGTTCGATACCAGCAACAGAACGAAGCAAATCATAGGCTTCGCCAATAACCTGCATATCAGCATACTCAATGCCGTTGTGCACCATCTTCACAAAGTGACCGGCGCCATCGGTCGAAATCCATGCGCAGCAGGGCTCACCATCGGGAGCTTTAGCGGCAATATCTTCCAGAAGAGGGCCTAGGGATTCGTAGGACTTTTCTGAGCCACCGGGCATAATCGAAGGTCCGTTCAGGGCTCCTTCTTCGCCACCGGAGACGCCGATTCCCACAAAGTGCAAGCCCATCTGTGACAGGTCGTGTTCCCTGCGGATGGTGTCGGGGAAATGGGAGTTACCACCGTCAATAATAATGTCGTCTTTATCAAGGAGAGGGGCAAGTTGATCGATGACAGCGTCCACAGGAGCACCTGCTTTGACCATGATCAGAATACGACGGGGAGATTCCAGTGAATCAACGAGTTCTTGAAGAGTCTCAGTACGAATAAACTCGCCCTCAGAGCCATGAGCCTCCAACAGGGCGTCAGTTTTCTCAACGGAACGGTTGTGAAGCGCCACAGTGTATCCATGACGAGCTAGATTGCGCGCGAGGTTTGCGCCCATCACCGCAAGACCGGTTACACCAATTTGAGCCTTTTTCGAAGTATTTTTTTCAGTCATACTTCAACTTTACGTGTTAGAACCGCGGGTGTGATGCCCTCTGACCTTTTTTCACTGACGTTGAACAGCTTTTCACGTTGATCGAATAGCTGGACTCATTCAGCCTGATCGTTCACCAAAACCCATACTGCAGCAATTCCAATTACCAACGACACGGACGCAAAAGGAATCCAGATGCCTAGGAAATTACCCTGAAGGATAAAAAAGAGGGAGATGAGAAACCAAGTCAGGCTCAGCCCAACAGCTGTCAGATTGCGAGGCTTAAACTTATTCATGCGCGTCCCAGAAGAAAGTGGTGATATACAAAGAAAGGCTTCACTTTCGTGAAGCCTTTCTTATCGTGGTGGGTCCTACCGGGATCGAACCGATGACATCCACGGTGTAAACGTGGCGCTCTACCAGCTGAGCTAAAGACCCATTGCCTTGCGATTTCCGTTTCCGTATCTCGCGGCGACAAGAAAATACTTTACACACACTTTTTGAACCGTGCAAACCAAAATCCCATGACCTGCATCACAAGTAGGTATATTTCTGCCAAATTTTGCGCAAAAACCCTGGGAATCCGCGAAAAAATTAAGTTTAGAAAAATGAAAACCCCCGCAGAAAATCTTCTGCGGGGCACAATTCATCGAACCTGCTTCATCACCAATCGAGTAGCAGCCCATTCAGGACTTGCTTCCTCCGATGACGTCACATGCAAACCAGCTTCAGGAGCAGCTTCTTCAATATCCAACGGCGACACATGCCCATCGCGACCAGCTTTAGGCGTCATCAACCAAATAGCTCCACCTTCACCCAGGGTTGCAAGGACATCCACCAGCTCATCGACCAGATCGCCATCCTCAGCGCGCCACCAAAGCAACACACCATCTACGACCTCTTGGTCTTCTTCGTCCAAAAGATCGGAATCAACGTGGTCCATCAAAGCATCGCGAAGATCAAAATCAACATCTTCGTCATATCCAAATTCTTGGATGAGATCCCCATCCTTGAAACCAAATTGGACTGCTGCTTTTTCAGCAACGGTCTTGGTCTCGCTCACTGAATTCCTCCTGGAGTAGATTTACTGCGTTCTGTGCAAATTTGCTTTGCATCTTAGGTTTCAGTGTACAGACAAGCGTTCACAGTCTGGAAGATATCGGCGTTTCACACGCCCACAAGCGCCAATCTGCGTTTCTGATACCAGAAATAGCAACCATTGCATCGGAGTGTGACTTAAAGAACCCAACTTTGCTTACTCTTGAGGCTTACTTCATTTTTTTTGGGTTCAGATTGTGACAACATATAGAGAAAGCGTTTAATCCAATTTACGGGATGACGCATGGATGGCATTTTGGTGTCTATTTCAGACACCCCGCTTGAACCAGATTTATCTACAAGAGAGGTTGGCTAGTGGGACCCTCCGAAACAAATGATCACGTCCTCAGTGCATTGACCAATGAGTTCACAGACGCCGATATTGAAGAGACGAATGAATGGATTCAGTCCTTCGATGAGCTCGTAGACGCTCACGGAACCGAACGCGCACAGTTCATCGTTCGTTCCCTCCTTCAGCGTGCGCGAAGCCGTAGCGTACAGGTGCCCATGGTCACCACTACCGACTACGTCAACACTATTCCCGTTGACCAAGAACCTGAGTATCCTGGCGACGAAAAAATGGAACGTCGCTACCGTGCTTACCTCCGTTGGAACGCCGCTGTGATGGTGCAGCGTGCCCAGAAAGCAACTATTGGCGTGGGCGGACACATTTCCTCCTACGCAGGTATTGCAACTCTGTACGAAGTAGGCTTGAACAACTTCTTCCGCGGCCCCGAGCACCCTGGTGGCGGCGACCAGATTTTCTGGCAGGGACACTCCTCCCCCGGTAACTATGCACGTGCTTACCTCGAAGGTCGCCTGACCGAAGATCAGCTCGATGGTTTCCGCCAGGAAAAGACCAAGGGTGAAGACGGCATGCCGTCCTACCCCCACCCCCGTTGCATGCCTGAATTCTGGCAGTTCCCCACCGTTTCACTCGGTATCGGACCTATCAACGCAATTTGGCAGGCTCAATTCAACCGCTATATCCAAGATCGCGGTATCAAAGATACTTCCCAGCAGCATGTCTGGGCATTCTTGGGTGACGGCGAGCTCGACGAGGTAGAGTCACGCGGTGCACTGCAGGTTGCAGCCAACAACAAGCTCGATAACCTGACTTTCGTCGTCAACTGCAACTTGCAGCGCCTCGATGGTCCTGTTCGCGGCAACGGCAAGATTATTCAGGAACTTGAAGCATTCTTCCGCGGCGCTGGTTGGAACGTTATCAAGGTGATTTGGGGTCGCGAGTGGGACACCCTGCTTGAGAAAGACAAGTCCGGTGAACTCGTTCGTATCATGAACGAAACCCTGGATGGTGACTACCAGACTTACAAGGCAGAAGACGGCGGCTTCATCCGTGAGCACTTCTTCGGTAAGTCACCAGAGACCAAAGAACTCGTTGCAGACATGACTGACGACGAAATCTGGGCTCTCAAGCGCGGTGCGCACGACTACCACAAGGTTTATGCAGCGTACAAAGCTGCCTTGGAAACCAAGGGTCAGCCCACCGTTATTCTTGCGCAGGGCATTAAGGGCTACGGTCTGGGAACCCACTTCGAGGGTCGTAATGCTACTCACCAGATGAAGAAGCTGACCATGGAAGACCTCAAGGCTTTCCGTGATCACTTGCGAATTCCTTTCTCTGATGAAGAGCTAGAAAAGGATCTCTACAATCCTCCGTACTACCACCCTGGTATGGACGCTCCTGAAATCAAGTACATGATGGAACGTCGCGAACAGCTCGGTGGTTTCTTGCCCCAGCGCCGTCAGGTTCAAAAAGAAATTGAGCTGCCCGGCGAGAAGGCATACAAGGGCGCGAAGAAGGGCTCCGGTAAGCAGATGGCTGCTACCACCATGGCTTTTGTACGCTTGATGAAAGACCTCATGCGTGAGAAGGAATTCGGTAAGCGCATTGTGCCTATCGTTCCTGATGAAGCACGTACTTTCGGTATGGATTCACTCTTCCCCACCGCCAAGATTTACAACCCACTGGGTCAAAATTACTTGGCCGTGGACCGTGAGTTGATGCTGGCTTACAAGGAATCCCCTGCAGGTCAGATTCAGCACGTGGGTATTAATGAGGCCGGTGGCGTTGCGGCAATGACCGCAGCGGGCTCATCGTACGACACTCAGGGTGAGCCGATGCTCCCCATCTACATCTACTACTCGATGTTCGGATTCCAGCGCACCGGCGATGCTTTCTGGGCAGCAGCTGACCAGATGGTTCGAGGCTTCATCGTGGGTGGCACTGCAGGTCGCACCACCCTTACCGGTGAAGGCTTCCAGCACATGGATGGTCATTCCCCTATCCTGGCGGCACAGAACCCTGCAGTTCTTCAGTATGACCCTGCATACGGCTACGAAATCGCCCACATTGTGGAGCGCGGTATCGAGCAGATGTACGGTCAGAAGGACGAGGACCACAACGTCATGTACTACCTCACGGTGTACAACGAGCCCATTCTTCAGCCTGCAGAGCCTGAAGATGTAGATATTGATGGCATCATTCGCGGTATCCACCGCATCAAGGAATCGCAGGCAGACGGTCCCCGCACCCAGCTACTTGCATCGGGTATCGGTGTAAACTGGGCGGTTAAGGCTTCTGAGCTTCTTGAGAAGGACTGGGGCGTATCTGCTGATGTTTGGTCCGTGACCTCATGGACCAATCTTCGCCGCGATGGCATTGCAGCTGAACGCGAATCCTTCCTCAACGGTGGCAAAGATTCACGCCAGCCCTTCGTAGCACAGCAGCTCGAAGGTGCAACCGGCCCGATCGTTGCTGTGTCCGACTACGATTCTGCTCTAATGGATGGTATTCGTCAGTACGTTCCCAACGAATTTGCAACGCTCGGTGCCGACGGCTTCGGCTTTGCTGATACTCGCGCAGGTGCACGTCGTTTCTTCAATATCGATGCAGAATCGATTGCGGTTCGCGCATTGCAGATGCTTGCAAAGCGTGGAGAAGTCGACTCCAATGTTCCTGCTCAGGCATGGGATAAGTACAAGCTGAGCGAAAACAAGCCAGCAGTTGAGCCCAACGGCGAAGAATAAACTTTAGGTTTTTCAACAGGGGGCAACGATTCTTTGGAAGAATCGTTGCCCCCCTCTTTCTTTGTTCTTACGCCGCTGAAAACAAACATCCCAATATTGATGGCTTACCTTGTCTTTGAACCACCGGTGTAAATTGCTGGGAATTCGAAGTACAAACGAGCGGTTTCTCACGGTTGAAACTACTTATTCGACAGTTCACCTGCTTTTGATTGGGTAAGATTTTAGAAAAGAGCATTCTTATCTTCGATATTTCCAGTGAAGGGAACCCCATGATTGCAGTAGTTTGCCCGGGACAAGGTTCGCAGAAACCAGGTTTTCTGAAGCCTTGGTTGGAAGTTGAAGGTATCAAAGAGCATCTTCAGACCCTCTCATCAGCAGCAGATTTAGATTTGGTTCATTTCGGCACCGAAGCTGATGAAGATACCCTCAAGGATACTGCTATTGCGCAGCCCCTCATTGTTGCTGCGGGAATAGTTGCGGGAGCAGCGCTGAAGCGTTCTGACTCTTTTGATGCAAAGAGGACCGTCTTTGCCGGACATTCGGTGGGCGAGATTACCGCGGCCGCCCTCACCGGCGTCTTGAGCGAAGAAGATGCCATGAAATTTATTCGCGTTCGAGCCAAGGGCATGGCTAAAGCAGCTTCCGCGGCACCCTCAGGTATGAGTGCTGTCCTTGGTGGCGTAGAGGACGACGTCCGCGCAGCTATCTCCGATGCAGGTTTGACCGCAGCGAACTCCAACGGTGGTGGACAAATTGTTGCCGCTGGTTCTCTCGACTCGCTCAAGCAGTTTGCAGAGAATCCCCCTGCTAAAACTCGCATAATTCCGCTGAAAGTTGCCGGTGCATTTCACACTGACTTCATGAGCTCTGCAGTGCGACCCCTGAAAGAGTTTGCCGCTACACTCAACCCCTCAGATCCGCAATCAAAGCTTCTGACCAATTTTGATGGTTCAGAAATCTCATTGGGTTCCGCAGTCATCGAATCACTGGTAGCGCAGATAACCCGCCCCGTTCGGTGGGATTTGTGCATGCAAACCCTCAGCTCTCTCGACGTCGAAAAGATCATTGAGCTGGCACCAGCAGGAACTTTGATTGGACTGGCAAAACGAGGTCTCAAGGGCACTGAAGGTATTGCTCTTAACGTTCCTGAAGATCTTATGACTGCTACCGCCGCTTATAGCGCTTCCTAAAGATTTAAGACTCACTCAAGGATATTCATGACCACTCTCAAGCAATCTGCTCCACAACAGTATTCCCGTATCCTAGGATATGGCGCTTCTCGACCTGATTTGTCCGTTACCAATGATGACATCGCAGGTCCCATCAATTCCTCAGACGAGTGGATCCGCCAGCGCACCGGCATTGTTACCCGTCAGCGGGCTAGCGAAAATATTTCTGTAGCGGATATGGCGATTGAAGCAGCCCAGGATGCGCTCAAAGCCTCTCACGTTACCGGTGAAGACATTGATACCGTCATCATCTCTACTATTTCGCACCCCTATGCCACTCCCTCTTTGGCAACCATTGTTGCCGATTCCATCGGATCCCGCTGCGCTGCCTACGATATTTCTGCCGCGTGCGCTGGTTTCTGCTACGGCATTGCTCAAGCAGATGCTCTCGTCCGTTCTGGAGTTGCACGCAATGTGCTCGTGGTGGGCGTAGAAAAGCTCTCTGATTTTATTGATAACACCGAACGCACTATCTCATTTCTCCTAGGCGACGGCGCAGGTGCGGCAGTTGTTGGCGCTTCCGCAGAACCCGGAATTGCTCCGACGGTATGGGGATCCGACGGCTCCCGATGGGATACCGTTGGCATGACTCATTCGATGCTTGAAATCCGTAACCGCGATTTCGTTGAGAACCCTGTTCAAGAAGGCGAAAAGATTTGGCCCACCCTTCGCCAAGAAGGCCCTTCAGTCTTCCGCTGGGCCGTCTGGGAAATGTCCAAGGTTGCTCAAAAAGCCCTTGAAGAAGCAGGTATTACCGCCGATGAACTCGGTGCCCTCATTCCCCACCAGGCGAATGAGCGTATTATCGACCAGATGGTGAAGACCCTTAAACTTCCCGATACTGTCAAAGTCGGTCGCGATATTGTCGATGCAGGTAATACCTCTGCAGCATCAGTGCCCTTGGCTGCACACCGCCTCCTGCAAGAGAACCCCGACCTCTCTGGGAAGTTCGCCCTACAGATAGGGTTCGGAGCCGGTCTTGCCTTCGCCGCTCAGGTCGTCGTTCTCCCCTAAATATTTGGTGATTTACCCCTAGAATTTCAACAAACACTCGCTGAAGAATTTTTCTGTAGGTCAAAGCGGGATAAAATCGACAGTGAAGTGCTTGTTGTAGCGTTTTATCGTTGTACCAGGTGCTCCCCGCAACCGGGGAAAATCTAGATAAGCGTTGCACTGTGCATCGCGGACACAAGAAAAGGAGCCAACGTGGCTAACAAAGAAGAAATCCTCGAAGGTCTTGCAGAAATCGTGAACGAAGAAACCGGTGTAGAAACCGCTGACGTTCAGCTAGACAAGTCATTCACCGAAGACCTCGACATCGATTCCATTTCCATGATGACCATCGTTGTTAACGCAGAAGAGAAGTTCGGCGTTACTATCCCCGACGAAGAGGTCAAGAACCTGAAGACTGTTGGCGATGCAGTAAACTTCATCGAAAACGCTAGCTAATTTCATGGTGCCAGGGCGCGGCAAGTTTCTCTTGTCCGCGCCCTCCCTTTATTCATTCTTGCCACCCATTCAGAAAGCTTAAAGATGTCTCATAAAGTTGTGGTGACCGGGCTGGGCGCGACCACTCCCATCGGCGGCGATGTTCCTACTACCTGGGCCAACGCGCTCAAGGGTGTGTCAGGAATCAAAAAACTCGAAGATTCCTGGGTTGAGGAATATCAGCTCCCCGTTTATATTGCTGGTCGAGTAGCCCAGGATCCTCTAGAATCAGGGCGCCTGAGCAAGGTTGAAGCTAAGCGTCAGGATCCGTCTGGTCAGCTAGCTCTTGTTGCAGCGCGCGAAGCTTGGGCAGATGCCGGCTTCTCCGGAGAAAATGCTGAAGAGTCCGAGGGAGTAGATCCCTTGCGTACAGCAGTTTCTTTCGGTACCGGTATTGGCGGAGTGTGGACTCTCCTTGATGCATGGGATACGTTGCGAGAAAAAGGTCCTCGCCGCGTTTTACCCATGACCGTTCCCATGTTGATGCCCAATAGCTGTGCGGCAGCGGTTTCGATGGCTCTGAACGCCCGAGCTGCTGCTCAGACCGTTGTATCTGCCTGCGCATCTTCAACTGAGGCTTTGGACCTCGGCTTAGAGCTAATTCGCTCGGGAAAAGCAGACATTGTGATAGCAGGCGGTGCAGAAGCCGCTATTCACCCGATGCCGCTTGCTGCGTTTGCTAAGATGCAGGCACTGTCCTCTCGCAATGATGACCCTCAGGCGGCGTCCCGCCCCTACGATGTGAATCGAGACGGTTTCGTAATGGGTGAGGGTGCAGCGGCGTTAATTCTTGAGTCTGAAGAGCATGCTAAGGCACGCGGCGCGAAAATTTATGCAGAGCTTGCAGGCACCGGAGTTTCCGCCGATAGTTACCACATCACTGCGCCAGATCCCCAGGCGCTGGGGGCAACACGCGCTCTCAAAGAGGCGCTTGAGGACGGCGACATAGATCCCACTACTGTGGTTCATGTCAATGCACACGCGACTTCAACCCCTGTCGGTGATATTCCGGAATCGCTGGCTCTTCATCAGACGTTCGGTGAGCACACTAAGAACATCGCGGTTTCTGCCACCAAATCTATGACGGGTCATCTCTTGGGTGGCGCTGGCGCTCTCGAAGCAATCTTGACCGTTAAAGCGATTGAAGAGCGTAAAGCTCCTTGCACCATCAATTTGGATCAGCAAGATGAACAAATTGATTTAGACGTCGTAACTGATGCTCGTGAATTACCTTCAGGCGAGATTGTTGCTATGTCCAATTCCTTTGGCTTTGGTGGGCACAACGCTGTAGTGGCGTTCCGTTCTTACGAAAGTTAGAAACGGCCCCTTTGTGTAAAATATCCTCCCGCAACAAGTGAGTATCGGGAGGATATTTTTATGCCCGGGGATGGGATTTGTTATAAGTATTCGTTAAACGCTCCACTGAAACATGAGTATAGATTTGCGTAGTTGCAAGTGAAGAATGCCCCAGCAACTCCTGTACTGTTCGAATATCGGCTCCACCGTCTACCAAGTGGGTAGCTGCGCTGTGGCGGAAAACGTGAGCCCCTGATGCTTCTGTATTTTCGATGGAATGCAGTGCCCGAGTCAGGTCTTCACGAATCTGCCGGGAGTTCGCTCGTCGTCCTCTTGGACCTATAAAGAGTGCAGGCTCTACTCTTCCCTGGGGGTTGTTCTTGAACCATTGTGGGCGGCCTCGGGTGACCCACTGGGACAGTGCTCTCAGAGCTGGTTTGCCCAGCGGGACCACGCGTTCTTTGTTACCCTTACCGATAACTCTGAATGTGTTTTCAGATCGGTTGATAGAAGATAAATCTAATTGAGTCAGCTCAGAAATACGGATACCACTGGAATATAGAATCTCGATAACGGCGAGTAAGCGCAAGTTTTTCGCGTCATTTGGATCATGTGCTATCTGTTGGGAGACTTGGTCAATGAGTTGCTGTATTTGCTGTTCGTTAAGTACTTCTGGCAGGTGTTTCTCGCGCTTAGGGTTTGCCAATATGAGAGTAGGGTTTGCGGTGATTAATCCATCTTCTTCTGCCCATGCAAAGAAAACCCGAAGGCTTGAGCTGTGGCGCGCCAGCGAATTTCGGGATGCGTTGTGAGCATGTTGAGATGCTAACCATGAACGAACCATGGTGATATCGATTTCTTCAAGCTCTCGAGCCCCTTGGCGCAGTGCAAAAGCCATGAATGCGGTGATGTCCTGCTGATACGCTGCGATGGTGTGAGGTGACCTAAACTTTTCATATTTGAGGTAACGCACAAAATTCTCGAGCGCTCGGACAAATACTCGATCTTGGTCAAGTGCTTGAGCGCCTAGCGGCAGCGTAGGAGATAAAGTCTGATGCTGACTTGGCTGTTTCATGGCTCGCCCCCCCTTCTTCTCACACTGTATCACTGTGACTTTGACCAGCCTTGATTCTGGTTGAGAGCTACTCCTTTGGCGGCCAGCTGGGAGAGGGTAAGCATAGTTGTTCGAATATCCAGCCCACTCATTAGCGCAATATTTTCCAGCGGGGCAGGACGCCGTAGCGGGAGAGCATCCCACACCCTACTTTGAACTTCGGATAGCTTGGGAAGCTCTCCTCTTCCGGTCTCCAGCGGAATGTCTAATGTCTCTTCTTCGGGAGTAAATTTTGTCTGCATCATACTGACTATGTCCTGCGCATCCGTGACGACATGGGCCAGTTCTTTTTTAGCTAACCGGTGGCATCCTTCAGAATTTGGGCTAAAGATATGCCCCGGAACTATACCTACTTCCCGTCCCAAAGAGAGAGCATGATTCGCCGTGTTGAGTGCCCCCGAACGCCATCGGGCTTCAACGATGAGTGAGTAGCCGGATAAGGCAGCTATTAATCGATTGCGCTGGAGAAATCGCCAGCGAGTGGGGGAATTTCCCAGCGCGACTTCGCTAAGCAATAGACCTTCATTGATGAGTTCTCGAAGAAGATTTTCGTTTTGCTTAGGGTAAGGTCGGTCTACACCACATGCCATCAATGCAACAGAAGGTAATTTGCCCGACGTAACAGACAAAGCAGTTCGATGAGCAACGGCATCGATGCCAAAAGCGCCACCGGAAACAATACAGTACTCTCGTTCAACAAGGTCACCGACAATATGGGCAGTGGCGGAGGTGCCATAACTGGTGATGTCGCGCGAACCTACCACCGCCACTGAACTCGGAAGAGTCAGATGGTTCAGTTTGCTCCGGTCTCCCCTGCCCCAAATACCATAGGGCTTTTTCTCGCCAAGGTCATCCAAGGCACGTGGCCAATCAGAATCTTCGGGTATGCAGAACCAGGAATCTAAAGTCCCGGCCATGCGAAATTCTTGGTCAGTGTTCACTTTTCCTGAACGTAAAGACCATCTTTCGATACGGTTCCCCAATGCCTCATGAATCTTTTGGAGATCTGAGACTGGGATGCTCCGCATGGCATCAGTCTCTGTTCTCTGCTCCCAAATACCAGGAGTGAATTCTTGCCGCTGAGTTAAGAGATCAGCGGTGAGGAGCGGTCCTAACATCTCAATGCAGAGGTTAATATAGGGATCTTCAGGTTCAGCGATGCGAACAATCTCTGCTCGCGCGCTGTGTTCAGGTGTCATCATGGTTTTCTCTTGAGCTTAAATGGTCTATGAAGGAGAGGTGCTGTGGAGATTACGAAAATACATGGCAAGATCCAGGTGCTCGGCTGCAGGAGAGGATTTTCCCTCCAAATCTGCGATAGTCCAAGCTGTACGTAGCACTCGGTCAAAGCCGCGAGCAGTAATTGTTCCTCTGTCTATGGCACGTAGCAGGGGCGAAAGTAGGGCGGCATCTAGCTTGAGGTCTCCTCGCAGCAGCCTGCCATTGGTTTCTGCGTTGGTAGAAAGACCATACGGTGCGAGTCTTTCTCGTTGAGCTGCTCTGGCTTGAATAACTCGTGTCCGAATGGATTCGCTCGATTCATTGTGCTCTGTGAGAGCTAACTCGTGAGATTGCACCCGTGGGACGGTGATGTGCAGATCAACACGGTCGAGCAGTGGTCCGGAGAGCCGTCCAAAATAGTTTCTGCGCTCTTTGGAAGAACAAGTACATTCCAGACCTCGGCCTGTGTTCATTCCGCACGGGCAAGGGTTCGCTGCGAGAACAAGCTGGAAGCGGGCGGGGTATACAGCCGAAGCTATGGAGCGATCCAGCGTTATCTGACCAGATTCTAGTGGTTGCCTCAATGAATCGAGCACAGTGCGTTTGAACTCAGGTGCTTCGTCGAGAAATAGAACACCTCGGTGCGCTTTGGAGATGGCTCCCGGTTTAGGTATGCCGCTTCCACCTCCCAAAATGGCTGGTGCCGAGGCAGAATGATGGGGAGCTTCAAAAGGAGGTTCTCTGATGAGTTCATGTCGAGGTGTGCCTGTTCCGCACAGAGAGTGGATGGCGGTGACGTCCATTGCAGAGGAGTCATCTAACGGCGGTAGAATGCCTGGCAGCCTTTCGGCCAACATTGTTTTACCCGATCCAGGAGGTCCTTTGAAGAGTAGATGGTGTGCACCGGCGGCAGCAATCTCTAAGGCAAATCGCCCCTCACTTTGACCGCTGACTTCTGCCATATCCAAAAATCGTTTCGATTTTTGTTCTTCTGAGCTCCCTGCGAACTCTTTTCTTACCGGTGGATACTTAATATTTTTTTCGTCAATTCCGCTGGCAACTAGTAGCTCTGCCAACGATGAAAATCCGCGCACCTGCGCACCGGGGACCAGTATTGCCTCTTCAAGGTTTTCTTTTGGAACGACGAAATATTCAAAACCAGTGTCCACCGCGGCTTGGACAGCTGGCAGAATTCCGGGAATCCTTCGTAGAGATCCATCTAACCCTAGTTCACCCAAATAGATTATTTTTTCGGGAATCTTGAGTTCACCTGCCGCTTGTAAAGCCGCCATCACCAGCGCAAGATCGAAGCCAGAGCCTCTTTTGGCAAGAGTGGGTGGAGTCAAATTTATGGTGATTTTCCGCTGCGGCAAAGGAATCCCCGCGTTCTTGGCAGCAGACTTCACCCGATCCTTTGCCTCCGATAAGGAAGCATCCGGTAGTCCCAGCAACACAAAGCCGGGAAGTGCAGTAGTTATATCGGCTTCAACTTCTACAATATGCCCTTGGATACCGACCAAAGCCACCGAATATGTGCGAGCAAAACCCATCTAGCTCACAGCCTTGAGGTGCTCATAGGTGAAATTTGTTGGGGTTCCGCAAATAGAGACGGCATCCATACGTAAAGACCTAGCCCGATAGTCAGGGTTTTCAGAGCACCATGCATAGGCAAGTCTTTTGATGCGCTGGACTTTTTCCTGCTGAATCGCATCGAAAGGAGAACCAAAATTGAGCGTTGATCGCGTCTTTACCTCTACAAAGACGAGATCGCCTTCGGGGTCGAGCATAACAGCATCTATTTCGCCTCTGACACGTTTATCTCCCCGTTCGAGGCGCGGTCTCCAGTTTCTCGTGAGCAGCTGATACGCCGATAACTGCAATATAGCTACAGCAATATCTTCACCCCACTGCCCTACCTCAAGATGCGTTTTCATGTGGTGCCTTTCAATGAACAACATTTGTTGTTGTTTACTCTGCACCACGGAGAAGCAAAACGGATTTCACCGAATCGTAGATTGTGGATAACTACCCTCTATATCCAAAATCCACAGGGCGATATTCCACAGGTAGGGCTGAGAACGAGCCCTTATTCATCAAAATTAGGCATCTCAGGGATAATCAATTCACCCTCGGTAGAGCGTTCTTCCACGTTGATATCTTTGACGGAAAAGATTTTCACATTCTTCATAAAGCGTGAAGGTCGGAAAATATCCCACACCCATACATCTGCCATCGCTACTTCGAAAAAGAGCATTCCGTTATCCGCGCGGGGTTGTACATCTACTGAATTACACAGGTAAAAACGTTTGTCTGTTTCCACCACATAGGTGAATAACCCAAATACGTTTTTATATTCTTCGTACAGAGCCATTTGCGCATCAGATTCAAAATTCTCTAGATCCTCACCGCTCATTATTTTTCACCGCCCTTTCTATATAGGTTGTTTTGACTTGCTCGGCGCTCACGCCTAGATTCCAGCTCAAGCGATGCTGGGTGGAAGGACCTATCTCGGCAAGTGTCTGCCGGTGACTCGCAGATCCATACCCTTTATTTTTGTGCCAACCATAAGCAGGAAAGCGCTGCGCTAGTTGATTCATGAGCGCATCCCGCTCAACTTTGGCAACCACAGAAGCTGCAGCAATGGACGCGCATTTATAGTCACCTTTGATGATGGTGACGACGAGGCCCTCCCACGGCTGTACAAAGGAGGAAGAACTCCCCCAGGCTTCCTGTGCCAACCGCTGATAAAGTTTTTCAGCTGGGTCCAAAGAAATCAATAAATCAGGTTCAGATGCCGTGAGCCAATCGTGCTTACCATCCAATAGAACCAGGTCGGGCATGACCTCAGCGCTCACGACCTGAGCTAAAGCACGTTGACCCGCCAGGCGTAAGGAGCGCGTCATGCCCAAAGCATCAATCTCCTCTGGCTGAGTATGACCAACTGCCGTAGGAATCCACTTTTTGATGAGAGGAACCATCTCCGTGCGTTTTTTCTCAGGGAGTGCCTTGGAATCGATGAGACCGTCTATTTGGAGTTCATCGGAAGCAGAAACCAACGATACTCCCACGCTCACCGGTCCGGAAAGCGAGCCACGCCCGACTTCATCCATGCCTGCAATAAGTTGGACACCGGAAGAGAAATATTCTCTTTCGGTGTCCAATGTAGCTGTCTTAATGTTCTTCACAACTTTCTTACTTGTTGGTGTTCTCCGGCACGTTAGTAAAGACGTCCGAGGCTCCGCCGATGAACGTGAAGTGGCTCAGGGGCCAGGCTACAACGAACACTTCGCCTTCAACATCACCATCACTGATGAATTCGGTTCCATCTTCAATGTGATAGCGGGAATCTGCAGAGTTATTGCGATGATCGCCCAATACAAAGTAATTGTTCTCAGGAACAATCACGTCAAAAGGAATATCCGAGGGATTCGCACCGGGATACAAGTAGGGCTCGGTGATTTCTTCACCGTTAACCGTAATTTTGCCGTCAGCCGAGCAGCATACAACGTGGTCTCCACCTACGCCGATGACACGCTTGACCAAGTAATTATTGGATGTATCTGGAAGGATACCCACAAATGAAAGAGCAGTTCGAATGGGGTTTGTAGCAACTGGAGCGCTTTGATCAACCCAACCGTGCGCGTCTTTAAAAACAATGATGTCGCCACGTTCGGCTTCGCCAAACATCGAACCCGCAACATTGACGAAAACCCGGTCATTGACTTGGAGAGTATTTTCCATGGAACCAGAGGGGATATAAAAGCCTCTCAGTACAAAGGTCTTCAGAATAAACGCGATAAGAAGTGCGTAGAGGAGGACCATGAAAAACTCTTTAATCTGTCCACCAAGACCGGATGAATTCTCTTCTTCCGCAGGAACCGCGCGATGACGCATGGCAGCTACCTGATCTGATGTTTCGACGTCGTGGTTCGAGCTTTCGTTCAGGCGCTCGTTATTGGTTTCATCAGTCACGCAAAATACCTCTTTCAAATGTGGGGAACGTATGACAGTGTACTGGGAATAAGGTTATGACCTGCGGTTCTCGGATCGCAAGAACACTGTGTGTCTGCACAAAAGCTAGGAGCTACCTGAATCATGCTCTATCGTTTGCCAGCGAGAAAATGGCCAGATAATCCACCGAGACTCACCCAAAACTTTCTCCTGCCGAATCATACCGCCCCCAGCAGATCCAAGTAATGCACGGGAATCACGGGAGTTATTCCGGTTATCCCCCATCACCCAGAGGCGACCCTCTGGAACCTGAACAGTGAATTTTTGTTCGGATGCCTTCATGCCTGTAGCAAGGTAGGGTTCGTCGATTTCTTGGCCATTCACAGAAATTTTTCCTGCAGGGCCGCAACAGCTGACCTTATCTCCTCCAACACCTATCACCCGTTTAACATAAATCGTGTCTGAGCCCACGATTCCAAGCCATTGCCCCGCCGTCCTGACGGGGTCGGTCGCCCAAGGGGATGCACTTTGATAAGGGTCAAAAGATCCGGTGCCGTCGAAGACCACGATGTCTCCCCGCGCGATATCGTCATAAGATTTCTCCACCACAATCCGGTCTCCGGATTCTAATGTGGGTTCCATAGATTCTGAAGGAATAAAGAAGATATCAAAAAAGAAGTGACGTACTACCACTAGGATGACAGCTGCTATAAAGAATGCCACAGCAAACAGGCGCCACCCCCGAACTCGGGAGAGACGCCTGTCTGTGGAGTTCGACCTTACGGTCTGTTCCATATAAGTCTCAGACTTACTTAACGTTATCGCGCTTTTCGCGGATACGAGCAGCCTTACCGTGACGGTCACGCATGTAGTACAACTTTGCACGACGAACGTCACCGCGGGTCAGAAGTTCAATTTTGTCGATGACAGGAGAGTGAACCGGGAAGGTACGCTCTACGCCAACGCCGAAAGAAACCTTACGAATGGTGAAGGTTTCGCGAACGCCTGCACCCTGACGACCTACAACGAAGCCTTTGAAGACCTGGACACGTGAACGGTTGCCTTCGACAATGTTGACGTGAACGTTGAGGGTGTCGCCAGGACCGAATTCAGGAATATCTGAACGGAGTGACTTATTGTCAATGAAGTCAAGAGTCTGCATTGATTTCTCCTGAGGTACCAGCCGCAGGTCTAATACTCTCGTTTTTACTTTCGCGCACAGTGTCTGAAAGTCCAGACTGTTGCTGCCACGAAGAAAGGTTTTACATAGCTAGATAATGGTACCTAGCTAAGGTTCACAATGTTGAGGTCGCTCATCCCCCTGCGGCAGGGGCGTACCCACTGTGGACACAAAGAATAATTATGACACTTTAAGGTTGACTTCACCACATCTCAGAAGCATTTTGCGGTGTGAGAGTTAACGCTTATGGGTCTTATGACCCATCCCTTTGTGCCTTATCTTTCTTCAAACGGTTTCGTTGTGCCCGGAGTTGGTTGAGCAAAGCGCGATCTTTTTTGTCCCAGTGCTCCTCTGGGTAGTCGCTGAGCATATCGAAACGTCGTTCGAAAGTTCGCTTTATCTGCTCATCTCGCCGCCATCTGGCAATTGCGCCGTGATTGCCTGATAGCAGGACGCCGGGTACCGCTCGATCTCTCCAGACAGCGGGTTTCGTGTAGACAGGGTATTCCAAGAGACCACCCGTGTGGGATTCTTCGCTGAGCGACTCAGGGTTCCCCATTGCCCCCGGAATCAGACGGCAGATTGCTTCAATCATTGCCATGACCGCTACTTCTCCCCCGTAGAGCACATAATCTCCCAGGGAGACAGGCATAACACGGAATGAATCTTCAGCCCATTCGTAGACCCGCTCGTCGATACCTTCATAGCGTGCAGGGGCGAACACAATATGTTGCTCAGTAGAGAGCTCATAGGCCATGGCCTGGTTAAAGACCCGCCCCGCTGGGGAGGGAATAATCAAAAGTGGTTTCTCATTTTCTCCTGCAGAGGAAGTTAAAAAAGGCGAATCCTCCAAAACCTGATCCAGAGCACTACCCCATGGCTCAGGTTTCATCACCATTCCTGCGCCTCCGCCGTAGGGAGTATCATCCACGGTTTTATGACGGTCTGAGGTAAAATCCCGCAGATTATGAATCTGTAGGTCTACTAGCCCCTCTGTACGCGCTTTGCCCAGTAAGGAAAGCTCAAGGGGGGCTAAGTACTCGGGAAAAATAGTAATAACGTCTAAACGCAATTACGCCCCGCCTTCTGCAGCAGAGTCGTCCTGCCCCAATTCCAACAAACCAGCGGGAGGATCAATCAAAATAAAACCTTCATCCAGGTCAATCTCCGGAACAATTTCTTCCACAAAAGGAATCATGGCTTCAGAGCCGTTGGCGAGCTTCACAATGAGCAAATCTTGCGTAGGAAGTGTCTGCAACCCGATGACTGTGGCTACAGGATCTGCCGAAGGCAGCTCCCCTACTGGCACATCGCTGAGGAGGTAAACCGGCAAATCCAGGACGTCGTGCTCATAAATACCTTCATCCTCAGCGGCTTCTTCAGAGTTAAAGGTCAAACGCCAATCTCGGAAAAGTTCGGCATCATTACGTGTGGTAATTTCTTCAAACTTCACCACCAGAATTTTCTTGTTCCAGCGAGAATGAGCCACAGTGAGCTCCCCTGCCGGCGCCAGACGCGCTATAGGAGCAGAGGGAGAAAATTCTTCAATGCTCAGTCTCTCCCCCTGTGCAAAGCGGATATCGGGAGCGTCGGTAAAGACCTGGAGGGTAACCTCACCCCTAATGCCGTGGGGCTTACCGATTCTAGCTACCAATACCTGCACAGAAATCTCCTTGAATGGGCAAACACGAGCGCGAATTGCGCTCATCGTAGGGTTAAGTTTACAGCTTCATCGCACAGGGCCTCAATGAAACGAGCCCCGCATCTTGTATACAAGATGCGGGGCTCAATGATTTCAGCGTAGACCAAAAATCATTTAGCGTTTGCGATCGGTATCAACCACGTCAATACGTGTATGTTCTCCGTCGTTGATAGCGTCAATCACCGTACGAACGCTGTTAGCAGTTCTTCCCTGGCGCCCGATAACTCGACCGAGATCTTCGGGATTGACCCGTACCTCTAAAGTCTCGCCCCGACGTCCAGCTCGCGAACGAACCTCAACGTCATCAGGATGATTGACAATTCCTCGAACGAGGTGCTCGAGTGCATCAGCCAACATGATTATTCAGCTGCTTCCTCTGCAGCTTCTTCAGCTGCTTTGGGAGCCTCAGCTTCTGCTGGTTCTTCTGTCTTCTCTTCACCCTTAGGGGTGATAGCTTCAGGAAGAATAACCGAACCCTTATCAGGGGTTACGAATTCGGGCTTAGCTTCAACAGGCTTCAGAGTAGATTCTGACTTTTCGCCCTTGAACTTTGCCCAATCGCCGGTCAGCTTCAGCAATGCGCGAACCTGATCAGAAGGCTGAGCGCCTACTGACAGCCAGTACTGTGCACGCTCTGAATCAATCTGAACGAGTGAAGGCTGTTCAGTCGGCTGGTAGATGCCGATTTCTTCAATCGCACGACCGTCACGCTTCTTGCGTGAATCCATTACTACTACGCGGTAGCGAGGATCGCGGATTTTGCCCATACGCTTTAGACGAATTTTAACAGCCACTTTTGTGGACTCTCCTGTTTCTATAATTCTGCGAGATATTGATTCTGCGCTGGTGGGGCCAGCCGTCCTCAAATCTCTATGAACACCATGAAGTGCGGGTGAGAGGGACCGCACTCATCGAGTACCTGAAAAAGTATGCCAGAGGTTAGCCTCTTAATCCAGATGTTAAGCCGGAATCGAAGTGTGTTTTACGCCTATTTCTAGGTTTTTAGTCCTTGTAAACGTACTTAGTCTTATTCAGCCACGCATAAGTTGCGCCCATCAGCAAACCACCACCAACGAAGTTCCCTAGCCATACCATGACCCAGTTCAGGGCCACAGCAGAAAAGCTCATGGATGCAGGCAGAGGATCGGAAGAGAACATTGCAATGGTCATCAGGGAAAAATTAGCGATAACGTGTTCCAGACCCAGTCCCACGAAAACCGCGAGAATAGAAATCACGGTCACGAACTTTGAAATGAATTCCTGAGCAAACATCGCCCCAACAAGTGCCATATTGACCACAAAGTTAGCGCCGATGCCTTCAATGAAAGCACCCCAAGCAGATTTGTGGAGTTTAGCCTCGGTCAATACAGAAATGAAATGGGTGTTATCCATGGTGGCAAATTTGGCAGACTGGCTCAGCAACAACGCCACCAGCACGCAACCCACTAGGTTCAGCAAAGTGGTGATGACGACGAGCCAGAGAGCCTTTCCCCACCCAATTTGACCAGTGGTAGCACCGTAGGAGCCAAACATCATATTGCCCGTTGCCAATTCAGAGTTCAGAATAACAATCGCAAACAGACCAATCCCGAAGGTAAAAGCAAAAACAAGTGAACCCATACCCTTAGCATGAGCTTCAACAGCCTGGCCTGCGACACCAGCAAAACCTGTGGCGAGCGTCAAGTAAACACCGGCAAGGGTGCCGCGCACAGCGAAACGCCCAAAATCTTTTGTGAGGAGTTCGACCTTCTTATTGACCGCCCCCTGAACCGAATCATTCAAAGCCATGAGGCTTCATCCTTTCAAGAAAACTGTATGTGAGATAGGGCGCCCCAGGGGCGAAATCTCAAAGTTAACTCTAAGAATAATAATGACCGGTACATTCAAGATGCCGAAACCCGCACCAAGTTCTATGAGATACGGCATACCTCAAAAGTGTTGCGCATCACCGAATAATATGAAGTGAAGTTTATTTACCCTCACCAAAGAATTTTCTAAGCTGCTGCCGAGTCTGTTCTTTTGTTTTATGACGCAGATTCCGTAGGTTCCTGGCAATCTTCGATTTCCCGCCTTGAGGAGATTTTTCAGATTCGGTATCTAGCTCTTCAACCAGTGAGGGAACATCAGAAACAACTTTTTTCTCGACCCCCAATGCACGGTTATCTGAAGTTTTTAGTTTGGAGTAGACCCGCCCAATAGCAATTTCAGAAACACCGGAGCCTGCCAAAAGGATTGCCAAAGCCGCTTGAACACGTGCCGATTCGCCTCTGGACAGCTTGCGGGTTGCCGCTAACGCCAACAATCCTGATGCACCCAACTGAGCGACGCCATCGGCGGTAAAAATCCAGGGACGACCACGCAAGACGCGTTGCATCTGAGAGACGGCGTCCGTCCCATTAGGGAAAGCAGAAACAGACTCGCTTACCACCTTAGCCACCGACATATGCGGTGCCAACGAGCGATGCCCAGGAATACTTTCCATATCAACTCTGCCCTGAGCTACCTTGGATAGCTCCAGCGGTAAGCCTAGAAGCTGAAGGACAGATTCCATACCCAGCTCCGAATCAGAGCTCTCCACATAGTTACGCAAACGCTTGGATGCGGTCTCATCGAGCCCGTAAAACCACGTGAGATTCTCGATTTCATCGTTCATCTGCACAAAATTCAGGGGCTCTGGCAAAATACCGGGCAATAACCACAGCGTATCTAAAGCAAAGGATTCCCGCGGAAGATAGCGAGTCTGCTTCTTAGCCGGTCCCCACACCAAATTAATGACTGCCCCGGCGTCGACGTCGTGGGGAACAGGCGTTCCTACCACCCTGTTCATCCATTCAGACCAGTCGCCCGTGGGCTCTTCGTTCCGTCCATTATCCCCGGGCACCACAAAAGCTAAATGCTGGGAATGCTCAGTGGATTCAGCCACAATCGCGGGCTTTCCCAAATTTTGCAGGATATGCAGCATAGAAACTGGGTCACAGGAAATCAATGACCAGCCATTATCTGCAGGTACAACGTCAACCGGACCAACGGTCAGAGATTGAGCAACTAACGCCGGTACATCCGGCATCTCTAGCTCTATGAGCGCAGCTACCTCAGAATCAGCATCTAAAGTGAGTTCCTCCCCCAAAGTTGTCACGGGCACCGAATAGGAGTAGGAATCCTGAGTGGCGCATAACCCTCCGCGCGTCGGCAATTCTTCCATCAGCTCGGCAGCGAATTCTTCAAAGTTAGTTCCCGGTCTAAGCACACCATCTTCACCCAGTTGAGCGGTAACAAATTCATCATCTTCAACCTCAACGGTGAGCACAAAAACATCAACATGCTTTTCATCGGCTTCATAGACCAAAATCTCCGGGCGATCCACAGAAGCAAGAAGCAAAGCCTTCACTACATCATCAGATGTCGCTTCAAGGATTTCCCGCTCAATCTCCGGGTCCAAGAGCTCAGCCGAAGCGTCGTCCTGATTGCTAGGCCCATCAGTCACCGACACTAAATCTTCTGATACTTCAAGCTGCTTTTCGCCTTCTTCGCCTCCTTCGCCTCCTTCGCCTCCAGCAGATTTTTCAGCATCGGGAATATCAAGATTATTTTCCGCATCAGCCAGCATCTTTTGAAAAATCTCTTCAGTGAGCTCTTCATCGCTGGGCATAACAGCATCCGTCGATTTCTCAGAAGAATTCGCCTGAGCAGCCTGACGAATGACACCAATCATGTCTTGGATTTCCTGGCGCAATTGAGCCGTAGGCTCATGCGTATCAGCCTCATCCGCCTCTGCTACTTCGATGCCGGTTGCACCGAAATCCAGCGAAATTCTAGCCCAGGAAGTTATCAGCTGTTCGTCGCTAGGATTCTCGTGGAGTGAAGAATTATCTGACATTCTCAATAAAAGTCCTCAAGGATACTAAAAAGTAAAAATAGAAAGTATGGGCTTCAACCGAGGGAACCGTGCCCTCAGCTACCCAACACGTCACTTATGAATCGTGAGAAGAAAGCTCTACGGTCTCTCCTGTTTCCAAAGCGCGATAGCAAGCTTTCAAACGAGCAGCAAAGCTTTCACCGAAGTGGTTTTCAAATGCTGCAGGTTCAATCCAGCGGTAGCTTAAGAGTTCATCCTCCTGAAGGGTAATGACCGCATCGGAGGGTATTTGCCCACCATCATAGATGTAGTACGTTGAATCTCCCCACACCCCGCGGGATAGCCCATGGAAAATGAGAAGAACACGACCGAGGGCAAGATCCAGTCCTACTTCTTCTTGTACTTCGCGGAAACACCCCTGCTGAGGAGCTTCGCCTGCTTCTACAGTGCCTCCCGGAAGCGCCCATCCATCACGATAATTAGGTTCTACCGCCAAAAGACGATTCTGTTCGTCGCGGATGAGAGCACCAGCTGCTAGACGGCGGGTGGGAAGGGTTGCAATAAACTTCACCAGTTCATCGTGCGAAAGATAGGTATCTGCCATGGTGTGGCCTGCCCTTCAAAGTACCCGTTTAGATGGTGAATGTTGATTGATTCCAGCAGAAATAGAATAACCAATTTTTTCCAGAGGCACAGCTGAAGTTTGCCTTTGCACTCTCTCAGCGCAATTATTTTGCCTCTGCAAAAAGTGCTCTGCGAAAATAAATATCGCAGAGCACCTATTGAGAGAAAACTTCTTACTTGTCTCCACCCAGGAATTTTTCAAAGCCCTTAGGCAAGTTCAAATCATCTATATTGAAATCTTGCTGGGACTGCTGACCAAATGCTGAACCAGTAGTAGCCTGCTTTTGGCTAGCAGCCTTCTCCTGCTGAGCTCGCTTAGCAGGATTGCCTGAACGAGCTTTCTTATTATTGTTCTTACCCTTGTTCTTCTTCTTAGCCCCACCTGCTGCAGCCATACCGGGCATCTGCATGCCACCGGGCATACCTGCCATGTTGCCCGCAGCCAGCTTCTTCATCATCTTCTGTGCTTGCGCAAAACGTTCCATCAGCTGATTAACTTCAGAAACCGTAACGCCCGAGCCTTTGGCAATACGGGCACGGCGAGAACCATTGATAATCTTAGGAGCAACGCGCTCATGCGGCGTCATCGAACGCACAATCGCTTCTACGCGATCGATTTCTTTATCGTCAAAGTTGTCAAGTTGCTGGCGAATCTGAGCCGCTCCAGGCATCATCATCAGCAGCTTCTTCATTGAACCCATTTTGCGAATCTGCTGCATCTGGGCAAGGAAGTCATCAAAAGTGAATTCTTCCTGATCCATGAACTTCTTCGCCATGCGATCAGCTTCAGTCTTATCCCAGCTAGCTTCTGCCTGCTCAATAAGAGTCAGAACATCGCCCATATCCAGGATGCGCGAAGCCATACGGTCAGGGTGGAACTGTTCAAAGTCCTTCACACCTTCACCGGTGGATGCAAACATAATAGGCTTGCCTGTCACCGAAGCAACAGAAAGCGCCGCGCCGCCTCGGGCGTCGCCGTCGAGCTTTGAAAGCACGACGCCGGTGAAATCTACACCCTCGTTGAATGCCAGGGCGGTGTTAACAGCATCCTGACCAATCATGGCATCAATCACGAAGAGAACTTCGTTCGGTTCGATAGCATCGCGGATATCACGCGCCTGCTGCATGAGCTCAGCGTCCACGCCCAAACGACCAGCGGTATCGACAATGACCACGTCGTGCAACTTAGCACGTGCCTCATTGACACCGTCTTGAGCTACCTGAACGGGGTTGCCTGTAGGAGTATCAAACTCAGAAGTCACACCGGGATGCGGTGCAAAAACGCGTACACCCGCACGCTCACCCACAACCTTGAGCTGGTTCACAGCGTTAGGGCGCTGCAAGTCCGACGCCACCAGCAAAGGAGTATGCCCCTGGCTCTTCAGCCAGTAAGAAAGCTTGCCCGCCAAGGTAGTCTTACCGGCACCCTGCAAACCAGCCAACATAATAATGGTTGGACCGGTCTTAGACATCTTGATACGGCGAGTCTCGCCACCCAAAATACCCTTGAGCTCTTCATTGACAATCTTGACGATTTGCTGGCTCGGGTTCAGAGCCTCAGAAACTTCCTGCCCCAACGCCCTTTCTTTCACGGCGGCGGTGAATTCACGCACCACCGGAACAGCGACGTCGGCGTCCAGAAGCGCACGACGAATCTCGCGAACCGTAGCGTCGATATCAGCCTCAGTGAGACGACCTTTACCGCGAAGGTTTTTGAAGGTATTAGTCAGGCGATCGGAGAGTGAATTGAACACGAGCCGTGAACCACTTTCATCTTGGAGGATGGGTATGACCCATAATTTCTACATCAGCATCTAAGAATATCGCATCTACCATGCTCAGGTGCTGTGTTCGCTCTTGAAGGAGCTATGTGCCCTGGGCTTAGAGGTCGATTTCAAGCAAGATCGGAGTGTGATCTTGTCGAGGGCCGGAATTAATCATGTCTGAGATAGTCACCTGATCCGCTACCCGGTCAGAGACCAGCCAATAGTCAATGCGCCAGCCGCTGTTATTGATTTTTGAAGTCTTGGAGCGCTGAGCCCACCAGGTATAAGCGCCCGTTACATTGCCATGAAGGTGACGGAAAGTGTCGGTAAATCCCCGCGAGAGAAGATGAGTAAATCCATCGCGCTCTTCCTGGGTAAAGCCGGGGGAACGAAGATTAGAGATGGGATTCGCCAAATCAATCTCTGTGTGGGCCACATTAAAATCGCCGGTGGCCAGAACAGGTTTAATTTCATCAAGCTTTGCTAAATAATCTGCATAATTTCTGTCCCATACCTGACGATCGGCTAGGCGTTTGAGCCCATCGGATGCGTTGGGGGTATAAACCTGAGTGACAAAGCAGTGCTCGAATTCGAGGGTAATCATGCGCCCTTCTGAGTCCATAGTGCCCGGCCCTTCAATCTTAGGGAAGGTCACTTGTGGGTTCAGACCCTCTTTGATGAGGAACATCGTGCCTGCATAACCCTTGCGTGCCGGTTCTTCGGAGGTTACCCACTGCACCTGATAGCCAGGAAAATAACCGTGAAGAACTTCAAGGTGTTTCTTACTGGGGCCGGCGAGAGGCAGCTTTGTCTCCTGCAATGCCAAGACGTCGGGGGCATGTTCAGAAAGCGTGGCAAGGACGTCGCGGGAGAGCAACGCACGAGCAGAGTCGCTAGTCAGCGCCGCATTCAATGAGTCAATATTCCAGGAAATAAGTTTCATATCATCTATTCTACGGGTGCTCTAAAACTGCAAAAAGGGCGAGACCTTTGTTGAAGTCTCGCCCTTGCACTTAAAGCTATCTCGGTTAGTCGAGGATAGCGTCCACGAATCCCTTGGCATCAAACGGCGCCAAATCATCTGGACCTTCGCCCAGCCCAACCAGTTTGACGGGCACGCCCAGTTCTTCCTGGATAGCGACGACGATGCCGCCCTTAGCTGAACCGTCCAGCTTAGTGAGCACAATGCCGGTGATGTTGACAACTTCAGAGAAAACCTTCGCCTGAATCATGCCGTTCTGACCGGTCGTTGCATCAATCACCAGCAGAACCTCGGTCACCGGCGCTTCTTTTTCAACTACGCGCTTAATCTTGCCGAGCTGATCCATCAGACCAGCCTTATTCTGCAGGCGGCCTGCAGTATCAATCATCACGGTATCGACGGCCTGTGCTTTGCCTTCCTTAATCGCTTCAAAAGCGACCGATGCGGGGTCTGCGCCGTCTTTCTCCGACCGCACCGTCTGCACGCCCACTCGATCGCCCCAGGTCTGAAGCTGATCGGCAGCAGCTGCGCGGAAGGTATCGGCAGCTCCAAGGAGTAGTTTCTTATCTTCGGCAACCATGACGCGGGCAAGCTTACCCACGGTGGTAGTTTTGCCGACGCCGTTTACACCAACTACCAGCACTACACCGGGGTTTCCGTTCTCGCCCTCGAGGTGCAAGGATCGGTCAGTATCGGGGCCAACAATCGCAAGGAGTTCCTCGTGGAGCATCTGCTTGACGTGCGCGGGGTTCTCGGTACCCTCTACACGAACACGACGCTGAAGAGCTTCAACGAGGCGTTCGGAAGGACCAGAGCCAAGATCTGCCATGAGGAGGGTTTCTTCGACTTCATCCCACACATCTTGATCGAGCTTATCGCGAGAGAGAAGAGCCAAGAGACCCTTACCCAAGAGATTGTTGGAGCGAGAAAGACGCTCACGCAGGCGTACCAAACGCCCTGCGGCGGAGGGTGGACGCTCAACGGTGGTAACCGCTTCGTCCTCACCGGATCTGACGTCATCGGCGTCTCGGGTGGAGGGGTACCCGTCCTTAGGCGCTTTCGGTCCCCTCAGAAGAACCGCAAGAACACCGCCAAGAATGAGCACACCCAGTACGATGTACAAAATTAGAGTCAGGGTATCATTCACCCCTCTAGCTTCTCATACCCATTCTTTCATCCCCAAGGTTTAACCACCCCAGGCTGCAGAATGAGTCTAGAATGGGCGATTATGGCTGAGAAAGATTCCCCAATTCCACCGCACACCGGCGAAATTCCTCTGGTAGTACCTACCGCAAAGAATGCTGATCAATTTATTCAAGCTTCAAGCTCTGCTAAAGATTCTAATGTAACGGGCAGTGTTGCGCCGCCGCAGAAGATTCCACCTCAGCTCAAGGTTCTGATTGTGGCAGCTTTTGCAATCGCCCTTGGTTTTGGTCTGATTGCACCGGTATTACCCCGTTTTGCAGCCAGTTTCAACGTTGGTGCAATGGCCGCCGCGCTGGTCGTGAGTATGTTCGCTGTGATGCGATTGGCTTTCGCACCGGCGTCGGGAAAAATCATTACGCTCCTCGGTGAACGACCCACCTATATTGCTGGTCTGTTAATAGTTGCTCTCTCCTCTCTCGGCGTTGCCTTCTCCTGGGATTTTTACTCACTCCTTCTCTTCCGCGCTTTAGGCGGTGTGGGGTCGGTGATGTTTACCGTCTCCGCTATGGGTCTAATCGTTCGCTACGCACCTCAATCACTGCGCGGCCGTATTTCGGGGTACTACGCGACGTCATTTCTTCTGGGTAATATCTTGGGCCCGGTAATGGGCGCAACCATGGCAGGCTTAGGAATGCGCCTGCCTTTTACCATCTATGCCGTGATGCTTTTTATTGCCGCAACCGTGGTATTTGTTTATCTCAAAGAGGTAGAAGACAAAAACGCTGGCGCTCAGACGATGCAACCTGCGCTTACTTTCAAGCAGGCGTTAGGCTTTGAAAATTACCGCGGTGCTTTGGTCACCAACTTTGCCATGGGCTGGGCAGCGCTGGGCATCCGCATTTCACTCATGCCGCTGGCAGCGGTAGCTCTTCTTGCGCAGTACCACTCCGGTGAGCTCTACGACGCCGAAGCTGGAGGAACAGTACTTGCCGGTGTTGCCCTCGCCCTCTATGCAGCGGGCAATGCGGTGACGCAAAATATTTCTGGCTCGCTCTCAGACAAGAGCGGACGTCGCACCCTCATTTTTGTAGGTCTCCTCCTCAGCGGGGCGTCCACCATTGCCGTAGGTTTTTCCACTACTCCGGTTATTTTCTGCGTTTTCTCTGTACTCACAGGAATTGGTACCGGACTATTGGGGCCTTCTTTGCAGGCATCAGTTGCTGATGTTATTGGAAGCAACCGCTCCGGCGGTACCGTGCTGTCTACTTTCCAGATGCTCTCTGATTTAGGTCAGATTGTGGGTCCTCTTTTGGCGGGCTTTGTAGTAGACCAGTGGGGATACGGGGCAGCTTTTGGTATATCCGGTGCTCTGCTCATTCTGTGCTCTCTTGCATGGCGCCCAGGTCATCGGCCCCGTTTCCCCGCGCAGTGGGCAGATAAGAGCTACAGCGGCAAGTAGACTCAAGCAAGAAATACTCTCAGAAATTCAACGTCCGATTTAGATCAGGGCGCGGATCTGTTCGGCATCTTGAGAGAGCACTAGGCTGACGCCGTCTTGCATCGAAATCCCAACCAGCGAGTCTCCCAGTTCCACCGTACGAGGTTTGTGGGTCACAATAATTAGCTGGCTCTGTTGAGCCAACCGCTCAAAGAGACGGTGGACCCGGGTGAGATTGCGGTCGTCCAGGGCGGCTTCTACCTCGTCCAACACATAGAACGGTGCCGGACGCACGGCAAAGAGCGCTGCGAGAAATGCCAGCGAAGCCAGGGTTCGTTCACCACCAGAGAGAAGAGATAGCCGCTTGATCTTTTTATCGGCGGGTCGAGCTTGGATCTCTATACCGCTGGAGAGAACATCCTGAGGATCAGTGAGAACGAGGGCTCCCTCTCCTCCATCAAAGAGCTCGGCAAAAATTTCTGCAAACTGTTCGGATGCTAGTTCAAAGGATTCGAGGAACTGCTCTTTGATGTGGTTATTAAGGTCTTTGAGGAGCGAGCGCATATCGGCTCTAGACTTCTTGAGATCTTGGATTTGCTGCTCCAGATAGGTTTGGCGTTCTTGGAGGGCATCAAATTCTTCTACTGCCAGGGGATTTACTACTCCTAATTTTTCTTGCTGAGCTAGCAAGCGAGAGCGGTCCTGCAACAGTTCTTCTTTAGATTTTTCTGATACGTCGAATTTTTCGCTCAGAAGTGAGGAATCTATTTTCAATTCCTGTTCAATTTTTTCTTGCAGATTTTGCTGGGTTAGCTCTGCTTTGAGAAGGTCCCGGGTGGTACGGTCTACCTCTGTCTGAACTTCCAGTAGGGCTTTCTGTTTGTGTCCAAGGTTTTCGGACAGGTTGCCCCGCTCGATACGCAAGGATTCACGTTTCTGTTCCAGTTCCTGCCTGCGGTTCTGAGCAGTTGCCAGTTCATTTTCTAGCGTTCTGGCGAGCATGGAAAACTGGGTTGTGAGAAGGCTGAGTTTTTTGCCGTGGCGAGTTGCGGTGTCGTGTAGCTGTTGCGCGCGTTGCTGAGCTTTCTCTAAGGACTGGAGGTGCGCTTTTAGCTGAGTGCGTTTCCCCTCGGCAAGTTCACGCCGTTCTTGGGCATGGTGAAGTTCTGTATCTGCCACGGAGAGTTCAATGGCTATTTCTTGGAGATCCTTCTCGAGGTCACTCGCCTGCTCTGAAAGATCGCTCTTTTCGTTGGGTTGATTTTCTGCCCTGTCGAGAGCATCTTCGGTGGCCATCCAGAGTTCCCGTAGCTTATCCCGTTTCTGTCGGGCTTGAGCCATCTGATTGCTGCGCCGCGCCGTGTTCTTTTGTGCTATCTCCGCAGTAGTAAGAGCGGCAATTTTTTGCGATTCGATATCGGCACTTTGAGCGCTCAGTACACCAATTTCTCGTGCTAGCTCTTTCTCGCTTTGTCTATTCTCTTCCAGGGTTGCACTGAGCGTTTTCAAGGTGCGGGTGGCGCTGGTATTTTCTTCCCGCGTTTGTTCGATCTGAGCGGTGAGAGCCTCTATTTTTGCGGTGAGCTCAAGGGGATTGGAAAGAGACGCTTGATGGGGCACATATCCATAGGAATTGAGTGCGTTTCCTGCCCGGTCATAGAAAGTGAGCGTGGGGTACTGGGCGAGGAGTTCCTGAGTGTTATCTAATTTTTCAAGTAGGACGACGTCGCGCAGTGCCTGCTGCACGATGGTTTGTGTGATGTCCGTGGCGGTCTTGATGACGCTCTCAGCTCGAACCGCCCCGTGAGGTAGAGCCGAGGTGCTGGCTAAGTTCTTTTCCGAGGTGTTCACGGGTGGGAATACCTGGGGGCGTGGTCGAGAGTGCTCTTCGGCGGCAACTTCAAGATCCGCTGAGTGATCGAGTACTTTTGCGCTGGCTACATTGTGCAGAGCTGCGGAAACTGCAAGCTGCCAGTCTTTCTCTACGGTCAAAGAATCTGCAAAATATTGTGGAGAAGAACCTTGGTGGCTGCCAGCTTCGTCGGTTGAGTTTTCGAGATGAACTAATGCTTCTTCGAATATAGCTCGTTGGGAGCACAGAGCAGCCGCCCGGTTCTCTACATTATGCAGAGTCTGGGTGGCATTCTCAATCTCCTGGGCTAGCGAGCGTCGTTTCTCTTGTTTTTTGGTCAGAAGCGATTGTAATTCATCTCGTTGTGCGCTCTGCTCAGTCAGATAGCTCTCCAGCTGTGAAAGGCGCTCTTGAATTCCTTGCAGGTACTCGTGAGCCTCCTGCTCTTCTTGCACAAAATTTTCGAGATCTGATTCGATCTTTTCCACACGGGCGCGCTGGGCAGCCAGTTGGCTAAGTAGTGTCGAACGCTGCTCACGCGCCAATTCGCTGATTTCTTGCTGGCGTTGTTGCTCCGAGCGAATCTGCTGAAGCTGCTCAGCCAGTTGTGACCGCCGGGTCATGAGGTTTTTCTGGTGCTCTGTTAAGCTAGAAATTTTTTCTTTCCAGCTAGATATGGCTTCTGTTTCCCCAGCTATCTGCTGAATGACATCCTGGACTTCTTCCACTTGCACAGGAGTTTCTGTTTTGAGTGCTCGCTGTTTTTCCTCAATGAGGGTCAGCGATGCTTGAACCGACGCCAGCACGGTTTGGATACGGTATTCGCGTTGCTGTAGTTGCTCCTGCTCTTCTCTGACGGATTGATCCTGGTTGATGAGCTGGTCGAGGCGCTGCTGGGTTGCTAACTGGTGCTTCTCGGCATCGGCTTTTTGGTTTTGGGCTTGGTCTACTCGTAGCTGAATCTGGTGAATCTTTTCAGCCATCTGTTCTACTTCTCTCCGGAAGAGCTGCCCCGACACCTGGTGAATCTGCTGTTGGAGGCTGCCGGCGGCTCGAGCCGACTCGGCCTGTAAACGCAGCGGTTCTAGCTGGGAGGTAAGCTCCGCGTTGAGATCCTCCAACCGGTGCAGATTCTGCTTCATCGATTCAAGTTTGCGCTCACTTTTCGAAGCGCGTTGGCGAAAACGGTAAATACCGAATGCCTCTTCCAAGATGTCGCGGCGCTGTTCAGCATTGGCAGTCAAGATTTCATCGACTCGTCCCTGCCTCACCAGAGCATGATCCTCTTGGGCTACCCCAGCATCTGCCAGTAACTCTTGAATGTCACTGAGCCGAACCGCTTGTCCGTTGAGGGCGTACTCAGATCCCCCACTGCGAAACATGGTGCGTTCAATCGTGACTTCTTCGGAGGGAATCCCCAATAAACCCTCGGAATTATCAAGGGTCAGCGTAACTTTCGCCCGACCCAGTGCAGCATGGGTGCTGGTTCCTGCAAATACGACGTCCTGCATTTTTTCACCGCGTAAAGACTTCACCCCCTGTTGGCCCATGACCCAGGCGAGCGCGTCCACAATATTTGATTTACCCGACCCATTTGGGCCAACTATCACGTTGATGGCGGGTGAGAAAGAACATTCAGTGGCCGAGGCGAATGATTTGAACCCTCGAAGAGTCAGCGATTTGATATGCACAAAAGTCCTTCCGCACGGTTCAATTCTTGCGCTCTCTTAACTATTCGGCGCAGAGCTCTACATTTTATGCCATCTTTTGTATGTGACATTGCCCCAAAAGTGAAATCATCCAAGATTCAGCAAAGAGGATTATTATAAGTAATTAGACTTATTTCATTCAGGAGAGTTCTGACGCCCGCGCAATTCTCTTCAGTGAGCTCACGATTCCCACCGAAAGCTAGACTTCCTTGACTGCTAATTCTGATATTCGCCATTCCAACGCTTCGCTTCTTTCGATTGAGTTGGAGTTGCCGCCTGAAACCGTGACGTCTTCTTATTTTGATGAGAAGCTGGCGAGCACCTATAAGCGGCTGAGAATGCCTAAGGGTCTACTGGAACGATTGGCGGGAATTTCCGAGCGCCGTTCATGGGGAGACTCTATGACTTTTGAGGACGGCGCTGTGGCGGCTGCTGAGAAAGCGATTGCCGCTGCCGGGGTTTCTAAAGATCAGATTGGTCTGATGATTAATGCGTCGGTAACACGCGATAATTTTGAGCCTGCTGTGGCTGTGGGCATCCACGACCGGTTGGATTTGCCGCGCCACGCCCTTGAATTTGATATCACCAATGCATGCCTGGGCTTTGTAAATGCTATGACCGTGGCGTCGTCGATGATTGATGCCGGCGCTATTGACTATGCGTTAATCGTTGCTGGTGAGGATCCTTCTCCCTGGCACCGAACAGCACTGCGTATCTTGGATCAGCCCACCACCACTCGCGATGAAGTCCTCGCCCAGTTCGCTACTTTGACGTTAGGTTCTGGTGCAGCTGCTGCCGTGTTGGGGCGTTCTGATCGCCATCCTGAGGGGCATAAGATTCTAGGATCGGTTTCTCGCGCGGGCACTGAACACCGAAATTTGTGCATTGGTGGCGAGGCAGATCAGGGTATGAATACCGACGCCGCAGGCTTGCTCAAGCACGGACTAACCTTGGTAGCCGAGGCGTGGGAAGAAGCCCACGAGCAGGGCTGGGATTGGAATTCCATGGATTCCTACGTCACCCATCAGATTTCAAACTCCCACACCAATGCCATTATTGAGGCAGTCGGAATTGATGAGAAGAAGATTCCGATGACCTTTCCTTACTGGGGCAATGTAGCGGCGGCAGCTCTTCCGATGACTTTGGCGAAAGAAGCCGTGGAATATTCCAAGGGCGATCGTATTCTCTGCATGGGTGTGGGCTCAGGCTTGAATACGGCGCTTATGGAAATCATCTGGTAAACACTTTTCTGCCCATCTCCGGTTAGCGCCGCAGATGGGCTGACTTCTTTAAATACTTTTTGTTTGAATACTTTAGATGTGAACTTTCGGTCTTGATGGCCAGGCCCCTAAGGAGAAACCATATGCTTGAACAGCTCACCCCAGATCCCCAGAATTGGCCCGGAGTTGATCCGCGCTGGTCGTGCATGGCTCAGGTTATTTCTAGCGCCGGTGTCGACGCAGGGCACACACGTACCTGGCACTACCTGGATAATCAGCAGGTGCTCCGCGAAGAAGGCTTAGAACCTGTAGGCATCATCCTGGCTGTGCACGGTAATCCCACCTGGTCCTATTTATGGCGGTCGGTGCTTGCCGCAGGTATCAATGCTGAGAACCCTTGGCGAGTTATTGCAGTAGACCAGCTGGACATGGGTTTTTCAGAACGCACGGGGACTGTTCGTCGATTGGCTGATCGCGTGCGTGATTTAGGAGATTTTACCCAGCATGTAGGGCTGGATAACACCGATTTACCGGTGGTCATCCTAGCCCACGATTGGGGTGGCCTTATTTCTCTGGGCTGGGTACTGGAGCACCGGGATGTGGTCGAAGCGGTTGCGTTGACTAACACCGCCGTGTTCCATGACCAGATAGAAAAAATTCCTGCGGCTCTTCAGCTTGCCCTGAATCCTGCAATTCATGGGTGGGGTACGCAAAAGTCCACCGCTTTTTTGGATGTCACACTCCACCTGGCGCAAAACGGTGGGTTAGATTCTGCCGTCTATAAGACGTATGCGGCTCCCTACCGAACCGCAGAACTACGCGCGGGTATCCGTAACTTTGTAGCTGATATCCCCGCCGGCGAAGCAACCGCTTCCTACACCGACATGGTGCGAATCGCTGAAGGAATTCGAGATTTGCATGTGCCGGCGTTCTTCCAGTGGGGCACCAAGGATCCCGTTTTCCAGCGGCGTTATATGGCAGATTTACAAGAACGTATGCCTCAGGCAGATGTTCACCGGTATGAGAATGCATCCCACTTGGTAGCAGAAGATGAAGACATCGCCACGCCTTTGTTCCACTGGTTAGAAGAACAGTTCTTGTGGAACCACACCGGACGCCAAGCGCATCAGCTAGCGCGAGAAGAACAACAACTCCACACTGACTTTGAGCCCATGATTTCTGAGGTGTTACAACGCGCCTCAGATTCTTCGCTGGCTGTAGTGGATATGGATTCCCGCAATGAAACTCAAATCGCTTCAACCTTGAGCTGGGCTGAACTGGCACAGGATATTAACCGTGTAGCAAATGGTTTAGAAGCCACCGGCGTTCGAGCTGGCGACCGAGTCAATCTCATGGTTCCCCCCGGTGCGAAACTCACCACTTTGATTTATGCCTGCCTCAAAATTGGTGCGGTCATTGTAGTAGCTGATACCGGTTTGGGCGCCAAGGGTCTTACGCGAGCTCTCAAGGGTGCACGCCCTGACTTCCTGGTGGGCATTCGCCCTGCACTCGTTGCTGCGCGCGCGTTGGGATGGCCCGGGCAGAAAATTGCTGCAGATCCCCTGCCGGCAGTTGCCAGAAAGGGACTCGGCGTCATAGCGTCCGTAGCAGATTTTTCCGATACACGTGAGAACACCTCCTATAGCGTATCCCCCGAAGACGACGCTGCGGTTCTCTACACCTCCGGCTCCACCGGGCCCGCTAAGGGAGTGGTGTACACCCAACGTCAAATTTCTGGAATGCGCGATGCCATTCGCCACACCTACGGGCTTTCTGCAGGTACCGGTTTGGTCGCGGGGTTCGCTCCGTTTGCGTTGTTGGGCCCTGCTTTGGGTGCGACGTCGGTAACTCCCACCATGGATGTAACCCGCCCCAAGACCCTGACGGCGTCTGCACTATCGGCAGCTGCGGCAGCCATCGATGCCACCACTATATTCGCATCCCCAGCAGCGCTGATGAACGTAGTGAGAACCGCCAACAATCTCAGTGAGGATCAGCGAAATGCACTGAAATCAGTGGATCTTTTGCTCTCTGCCGGCGCTCCCCTGGCGGTTCCGCTCCTTGAAGCAGTGCAGTCCATCGTTCCTCAGGCTTCAATCCACACGCCTTACGGCATGACTGAGGCGCTTCCCATCACCGATATCTCTTTTGAAGAAATCAAATCTGCTCTCGCCGACGGCACCGAACGCGGTCTCACCGGTGCTCGCGACGGCGTCTGCGTCGGTCGAGCTGTTCATGGTGCAGAAATTCAGATTGCTCCCTTAGATAATGAGGGGGAACCACTGGAAGAAACCACCACAGAACCCGGCATTACCGGTGAAATTGTGGTGAGCGCACCGCATGTCAAAGACCGCTATGACACGTTGTGGGTGACCGAACGGCTCTCAACCGCTACACCCGGATGGCACCATACCGGCGACGTCGGGCACTTTGACGAAGCCGGTCGCCTCTGGGTAGAGGGTCGCCTGGCACATGTGCTCAATACCTCGCAGGGAGTACTGACCCCGGTTGCCTTGGAACAAGCTGCTGAGGAAGTGCCGGTTGTTCGACGGGCGGCAGCAGTTGCGGTTGGCCCTGCTGGCTCTGCTACCCCGGTGGTGATTGTCGAGACTGACCCCCGCGCGCCTCAGGACGGGCGAGCAAACTCAGCGCTCACTGCTCAGGTACGTCAGCGCGTTCTGCAAGATACGGGAATCGAAGTTTCCGCTGTTTTGCAGGTGCGAGAGCACCCCACCGATATTCGCCATAACTCTAAAATTGATCGACCTCTGTTGGCTCGTTGGGCGCAAAAGCTGCTCAGCGGTCAGAAAGCGAAGTTGAAAAAATGACCTCATCCGTTGAAGTAATTGAAGTTGCCGGTGCTTTTTCCCAGCGCCCTGTGGGCGAAGAAGACTTCGCCCCTCGCCGAGATGAACGTGTTTTTGTGACAGGCGCCTCTGGCATGTTGGGGCGGGAAGTCTCCCTAGAACTATTGCGCCAAGGTTTTGACGTCACTGTTTTTCAGCGTTCCGATTCCGGTGTGGGCGAGCTGCTACCAGAATCAGTGCGCGAGCGTTTCCGGCAGGTGCGCGGCGCCGTCACCGATATGAAGGCGGTACAAGAGGGGCTCGAAGGCGCTCACGGCGTCATTCATTTGGCGGCAAAGGTATCCTTTGCCGGGCAGTGGGATGAATTCGTTGAAACCAATGTGCGCGGTACACGGGTGGTTCTAGAAATGGCAAAAGAGGCGGGTATTTCTCGTTTCTTGTTCATTTCTTCTCCTTCGGTAGCTCATACGGGTACAGCTTTTATGGGCGAGGGTAATGGCCCCGCTACGCCCGAATTGGCACGCGGACACTATGCACGGTCCAAAGCTCTGGCGGAGAACCTCGCATTGGAATCAGATAGTGATGACTTTTGGGTCGGCGTTCTTCGCCCCCATATTGTGTGGGGTCCCGGTGATACACAGTTGGTTGAACGAGTATTGGACCGTTCGGCGCGGGGTACTTTGCCGTTACTCAATAACGGTACCGCCCTCATTGATACCACCTATATCGATAATGCGGTCGATGCCATTGTGGCAGGTTATCAGCGCCTGGAAAACATTCATGGAACCCCCTTGGTCGTCACGAACGGTCAACCGCGGGAGGTCGCTGAGTTACTCGGTGGCATGTGTGAAGCAGTCGGTATTCCTGCGCCCTCGCGTTCGGTACCTGCCTCTGTAGCCCGTGCTGCCGGCGCCGTTATCGAAAAGGTATGGTCTGTGCGCCCCGGGAAAGATGAACCGCCGATGACGAAGTTTCTCGCAGAGCAACTCTCTACCTCTCACTGGTTCGATCAAAAACAAACTCGTGAGCTTTTAGACTGGTCACCGGCTGTTTCCATTGAGGAAGGTTATGCCCGGCTCGGAGAATATTACGGTAATCGGTACAAATCCTAGCCGTCCCCCATTTAGCGGTTTGTAACCTACCGGCGGGTAGTTGTTTATTCAGAACTTAGATTCTTTTTGTGCAAAAGTAAACTTCTGTTTACCCTTCTCAGCTGTTCCTTTTACTTGTTTCTGAGAGGTTAATAGAAGCCCATTCTTGTGGGTCCCACACAGGAATTCCCACCTCAACTTCTTTGCGAAAAGGATGCTCTCATGACTGAAAAGACTCCTCTGACTACACCTACCCGCCGCTACCTCCCCATGTGGAGCCACGTCAAGGGTAAGCGTTCGGCAGTTACCTGTGCACTCAAGTGCAATAACGCCTGCCTCGAACCAGACGCAAACTGCTCAGATAACCACTACTTCAAAGATATTGTTGAAGCTGCGATTTCCCGACGCTCGGCTCTCGGTTTGGCTGGAGCAGCCGTCGTCGTTGGTGCGGCAGCTTCGAATGCTCCCTCCGCACAAGCTCTACCCATTCAGGCTCAGGGTAAGGCTCTCGGACACGCTAAGAAAGCACAGAGCTCATTCTCTTTTAACCCCATTGCGCCGGTTCCTGCCGACGTCGATGACCTCACCGTGCCCGAAGGATTTGAGTGGGCACCCATCATTCGCTGGGGTGACCCCCTCTTCAAGAACTCTCCCCAGTTCGATATCGATCATCAGACTGCTGAAGCACAGGCGCTTCAGTTCGGTTACAACAACGATTACCTCACTATTATCCCCAACCCCAATAACCCCAAGCGTGGCGTTCTGGTGTGCAACCACGAATACGTCAATGAGAACCTTATGTTCTCTGAAAAGGACTGGGCTGCAGACAAGGGCGAACTCCGCCGCGTTGCCATGGCGGCTCAGGGCTTGAGTGTCGTTGAACTCAAGCGTAAGGCTGTAGGTTCCCCGTGGGAGTACATCGTCGGTGGCAAGCGTAACCGCCGTATTACCACTTCAACACCCTTCTCCATTACCGGTCCCGCACGCGGTTCCAAGTTGCTCAAGACTGCAGCAGATCCCACCGGCTCCGTCGTCTTAGGTACCAACAACAACTGCTCCGGCGGGTTGACCCCCTGGGGCACCGTTCTTTCCGGTGAGGAAAACTTTGACTCCTACTTTGTGGGCAAAGATACCGCAGAGTTCAAGCGCTACACCATCAAGAACAAGCCTTCAGTACACGGCTGGGAGGACGTCGAGCCTCGCTGGAACGCTAACAACCCCGGTTATGAAAACGAATCCAACCGTTTCGGTTACATCGTCGAGCTGGATCCCGAAGATCCTACCGCTCCCCCACGTAAGCACACCGCTTTGGGCCGTTTCAAGCACGAGGGCGCGAACATCCATGTTGATCCCAAGACCGGCGAAGTAGCCGCATACATGGGCGATGACACTCGTTTTGAATACATGTACAAGTTCGTAGCTCGTGACCGCTACATCGAGGGCAACCGCAAGCACAACATGCGTCTGTTGGAGAATGGTTCTCTCTACGTTGCACGCTTCACCGGGGATTCCCCCGCTGCCGAAATCGATGGTTCCGGCAAGTTGCCTTCCGATGGCGCTTTTGATGGTACCGGTCAGTGGATTCAGCTCACCGACGGCAACAAGTCCCTTGTGCCCGGTATGAGCATTGACGAAGTTTTGGTATACACCCGTATTGCAGCGGATAAGATGAACCCCACCAAGATGGACCGCCCCGAGGACGTCGAGCCCTCACCCTTCACCGGTAAGATTTACGCGGCTCTCACTAATAACACCGACCGCGGTACTGTCAAGGACGGCAAGCAGCTAGAATCTGCTACCGAGCCCAACCCTCGCAACAACAACCGTGACGGTCACATCATCGAAATTACCGAGGACCGCAACCGCGTCAGTTCCAAGACCTTCACCTGGGATCTTCTGCTCGTCTGCGGCGACCCTGCAGTGAATGAGGCAACCTACTTCGCAGGTTTCGATCCCACCGAGGTTTCGCCTATTTCCTGCCCCGATAACGTGGCTTTCGATTCTCAGGGTAATCTATGGATCTCCACCGATGGTCAGCCCGGCACCATCCAGTTCAACGATGGCCTGTTCCGTGTGGGTCTTGAAGGAGCAGAACGAGGGCATGTGGAGCAGTTCCTTGCGGTTCCCCAAGACGCTGAAACCTGTGGTCCTGTGATTCACGATCAGGAAAATATGGTTTATGTAGCGGTACAGCACCCAGGTGAAGACGGTAGCTTCGAAGAGCCTCGCTCGTACTTTCCCGACTACGCTAACTCCAGCGTTGGTTCGCGCCCCTCGGCAGTGGCTAAGGCGCACGGTACCGTAGCTCAGCCTCGCCCGTCCGTAGTTCAGGTGTACCTGACTAAGAATAAGTAATGTTCGGTTGAGATATTTCAAAGCCCTGGAAGAATCGAGAGGTTCTTCCAGGGCTTTTGTGTGAAGTGAGTAAAGGCTCTCTGCCCAGCACGGTTAGCCTAGGCTTGCCCTGCTCTTATGTTGCACTTCGATGACAGAGGGAGAGCGCGTGAGTACGCTTTCTGTAGCTACTACGATTCAACTCTTCATCGTGAGAAATGCGTATCAATGTCATGCGATATACCCCTGCATCCTTTATTCGTTTATTTCGGCGTCACTTTCCTCTGCGTATTCGCGCTCTTTTGCCTAGCAGTAGTTATCTCTCCCGCTATCAGAAGATGGTCAAACTTCTTGTTGCCTCTCTTTGCAGTTGCAACCGCTGCTATGGATTTGCTTAGCCTTCATTATCTGTAGTGTTGCCACGCTTATTTTCACTTTTATTGCTGGACACACTGGCGCAGAACTAGTGTGGCTCGAGAATTAAAAAATCTTCTCTTCTCTTGCTAGAGTGCTTCAATCTAAGACTTTACCGGTGCGAAAACTTGGGTGTTTTTTGGCAGACCGGACAGCGATAGGAACTACGGTTCATAAAGGGTTCACGGACAATCAGGGACGACTTACCGTTATCCAGGCAACGCGAACACGGCTTACCCGCTTGCCCGTAGGCGTTGAGGGAACGGTCAAAGTACCCCGATTCGCCGTTGACGTTCACATACAACGCATCAAAACTCGTTCCGCCAGCATCCAATGCAGTGTGCATGACGTCTTGGGCGGCGTTGACCAGTTCTTTAGTCTGGGTCAAGCTTAACGAGCGGGCGGGTTTCGCATAGTGAAGCTTCGCTCGCCACAGCGCCTCATCGGCATAGATATTTCCCACTCCCGAAATAACGGACTGATCTAGTAACAGTCGTTTGATACCTGAACTTGTCTTGAGTAGCTTCTTACGCAATAACTTGATGTCGAACAGCGAATCCAACGGATCCCTGGCAATATGCGCCACGCTTCGAGGAATGAGCGAGAGACTAAGTTTAGAGGACGACGCCGCCGGCACGGGCTCTCCACCCTCGCCCAGCGTTGGAACCAGCTGGTCAAGGAACATTCCCCCAAAAATACGCTGATCAACAAACCGCAGTTGTAGCGGCTTCTGGTCTTCTCGGTATAGTTCCATGACGATTTTCAGGTGTTTTTCAACGGGCATCGCGGCGTCCTTGAGCAACACCTGTCCACTCATACCCAAATGAATTACCAGTGCATCATCGAGCAAATTGCCCATCTCATCGGCCAAAACCAACCACATGTACTTGCCACGCCGGGCACAATCGACAATCATCAGTCCCTCTAGTTGTCGTATAAACTCTGAAACTCCGGGCGCAAATCGGCGGAGAGACCGCGCGTCTAACACCCGTACATCTGCTATACGGGAACCTATACAATGATGGGCGAGTCCGCGCCTTACCACTTCGACTTCGGGCAGTTCAGGCATGATTCTCCTTGGAGTTGTAGCTACATAATGATAAAACTAAAGCCAGTCACCTCTTTGGTGCTGGCTCAAGTTCTCTGAGTTTAAGATTCGTTAGACAAGAACTTTGCAGGTTGCCCGAGCAGCCTGCCGTTCTGCCTCTTTCTTGTTGGAGGCAGAACCGGTGCTCTGTTCAAATCGCTCTCCATCAATCACGGCAGTAGCGGTATAAATTGGTGAGTGTTCAGCGCCACTGCGCTCAATGGTGTACACCAGGCTACCCAATTTTCGGTTCTGAACAATTTCCTGTAACTCGGTTTTCCAGTCGCGGCCAGCGTCAAGAATTTCTTCATCACACAGCAGGGGCGCCACCAGGCGGAGTACTAAATCGCGGGCAGTTTCCCGGCCGCATTGAAGATAGCAGGCACCAAAAATTGCTTCCATAGTGTCCGCCAAAATGGAATCTTTATCTTGCCCACCTGTTTTTCTCTCGCCTTTGCCCAACCGAATATGAGGGCCGACGTCGAGTGAACGAGCAATCTTAGCCAGCGCCCACGACGAAACAACCACATGGTGTTTCTTGACCAATTCGCCTTCAGGCAGCTCAGGAAAAAGTCGGTACACTTCTTCGGCAATCGCCAGCGAAAGCACAGAATCTCCAAGGAATTCCAGGCGTTCGTTATTGGGAGCGCCGGGGTGCTCAAATGAATAGGAACTGTGGGTCAGCGCATGCTGAAACGTCTCGGTGTCGAGATCGACACCGAGACGTTTCAACAAATCTGATGAATCAGAGTTTTTCATGCTAACTATTATGCGTCAGCTACCTTGCGGCCCTTGTACTCGTAGAACAAGTCGTTGCCTGCAGAGTCAGTAACCAGCTTTGCCTGGTGAGGCAGCGAGTAGGTTACGCGACCGTTTTCAACGGTCTTAACCAGCTGAGGTACGGACGCCTTCCACTGGGAACGGCGTGCGCGGGTGTTAGCACGGGACATTTTCCGCTTGGGAACAGCCACAGCTATCTCTCTTCTCTAGAAATTACGATTATTAAGTTTATTTCTCCTCGTTGAGCAGACCTTCTAAAGCCTTCCAACGGGGATCAAGCACCTCGTGGTGATGCCCCGGATCTTCTTCCAGTCGTATTCCGCATTCAGAACACAATCCTTGGCAAGAGTCCTTACAAAGGGGCTGGAACGGCAGCTTCAAAATCACTGCGTCCCGCAGAACCGGTTCAAGGTCGATAACATCGCCTTCAACGGCATACTGCTCGTCTTCTTCGTCATTCGGACCTCCCTGAGGAGCCTTTTGAAAAACGAAGAGCTCTTGGATATCTGCTGAAACGGTTTCTGCAACCGGATCAAGACACAAGCTACATTCACCGTTAACTTCAACGGCTGCAGTGCCGGAAACCAGAATACCATCTACAACGGATTCAAGCCGAAGGTTAAGTTCGATATCCGAACCCTCCTCCGCTCCAATCAGAGCGTTGCCAAAATCTTTTGGCGCCGGTACTACTTCATCCAGGGTTTCCATACTCCCCGGTCGATGACTCAGATCTCTCACTGAAATCTTCAGGGGTGATGAATCTTTTCGTGTAATGACGAACTCCCTTATGAAAAGTTTTGACCAACTAACAATTTTAGTTGCAGTTTGGTTACTAAGCAACTATTCCACGAGGGAGGAATCGGTTCAAGCGCAATTTTTGTGGGATTAGCCTCAGAAATTAGCGCGCTTCGAGCCTTTTCTGCACGGCGCGAGGCACAAACGTACTGACGTCTCCCCCATAGCTCGTGACATCACGAATCAAAGTGGAAGAAAGCTGCGAATACTTTGGATCGGAGGTAAGAAACGACGTTTCGACGCCGTTGAGGTGACGATTCATCGTCGCCATCTGCGCCTCGTATTGCCAGTCCAATGGATTGCGCACCCCTTTGACCATCAACGCAGCGCCCTTGGATTTTACGAAATCAGCGAGCAACACATTAGGCATTACCTCCACGGAGACGCCGTCGAGCTGCCCAAATGTCTCACTTGCCATCGCAAGCCGTTCTTCCAGCGAAAATGTATATTTTTTGGCTGAATTATGAGCAATCGCCACAATCACGCTACCGTAAATTTTGGCGGCGCGAGTGATGATATCGACGTGTCCATTGTGGATGGGATCGTAAGAGCCAGGGCACACTACAAGTTGCATACATTTAGGGTAACAGTGAAATATATGCAGAGGGATCACCAAAAATTGTAGGCTAGTGAAAAGAGAGTTAGCTTACAATTTCTAAGGATGGGCCATGAATCAGCCGTTTCCCCCGCCGCTCTTGCCCTATCAGCGAGTAGGGCAGGCTACCGGTTTGCTGACTAAGCAGGGCTTTTCTTCCACCATTTTTGAGGAAATGAGTCTGCTCAACAATCAGCATGAAGCCATCAACCTGGGGCAAGGGTTCCCCGATACAGACGGTCCCTCTGAGCTTTTCGATGCCGCTATTTCGGCGATGCATGCGGGCTTCAATCAGTATGCCCCTATCTCGGGACACCCCCAATTACGAGCAGCCATTGCTGAGCACCAGCGCCGGTTCTACCATCAGCACGTTGATTCTGAAACGCAGGTATTGGTTACCGCAGGAGCCTCAGAGGCTCTTTCTGCATCTATCGCCGCGCTCATCAATCCCGGCGACGAAGTCATTATCTTTGAGCCCTACTACGATATTTATCCCGCTGCAGTTGCGCTGGCAGGGGGTAACCTCAAGACCGTTCCGTTGATGCCTCCTACCTTTGAACCAAACGTAGAGCAACTAGAAACAGCATTCAGCGAGCGCACCGCCCTGGTTATTGTGAATGACCCGCATAACCCCACCGGCGCCGTCTTCTCGTCTGAGGTGAAGAAGCGAATCGTTGAGCTTGCCTGCCAGTTTGATGCGGTCATGATTCAAGATGCTGTCTATGAGCATCTCGTCTTTGAGGATTCGTTTGAACCGTTATTTGCGCTCCCCGGGGCATCCGAACGGACGCTTTTTGTCTCGGCAATTTCTAAAACTCATTCGCTGACGGGCTGGCGTGTGGGCTGGGTGGTCGGTTCGGCGGATCTAATAGCGCCCATCAAACTGGTCAAGGGCTATTATTCGCACAGTGCTGCCGCGCCCTTACAAGTAGGAGCTGCTGCAGGACTCAATCTTCCCGGCTCCTTTTACGCTTCGCTGGTAAGGCAGTATGCCGCCCAACGGGACATTTTGCTGGACGGACTGCAGGGAGTAGGACTGAAGTTGATGCAACCGGCTGGTACGTTCTTTATCGCGGCGGATGCCGGTGAGCTAATTGCAGACAAGGGACTTCAGGACGCCGAAGAATTAGCGCGGATTCTACCCGAACAAGCAGGCGTCACGATCGTTCCGATGAGCGCTTTTGTGACCGCAGAGTTTGCACCCCATATGCAGAATTGGATTCGCTTTGCTTTTTGCAAGAAACCCGAGATTCTTCAGGAAGCGGTGGAACGGTTCCAGAGCTGGGGTTTACGCTGAAGGCTCTGCAAAATAGAGCACCGTTTCGCCATATTTTCGATCGGCGAATTTCTCCATCGTGTCGGGCCACTGCGGTTCGGCTGTGCGGGATGAACGCTCGACAACTGCCACAGCGCCGTCTGCTAGGTGATTTCCCAAGGCCTCCAACAGTTCTTCGAGTTCGTCGTTTTCTAAAGAATAAGGCGGATCAATAAAAACTAGGTCCCACGGTGCCGACGAATAATTAGCGAGAAAAGCACGGGCGCTCATGCGATGTACCCGGCTTGTTGAGGCAGGATTTGCTTTCACGACGGCAGCGACGTTCTTCTCCACCACGCTCTGCGCTTTGGCATACGTTTCGCAGAAATCGACGTGAGCTGCCCCGCGGCTCATGGACTCGCAGCCCAATGCCCCTGAACCTGCAAAGAGATCAAGCACCCGTGAACCGTTCAAAATATCGTAGGTTTCCAGACGAGAAAAGAGAGCCTCTTTCACACGGTCAGTGGTTGGTCGAGTATTGCTGCCAGGTACGTTTTCCAAACGCAGACCGCCGGCAACTCCGGCAATAATTCGGCTCACGAGGGGGCACCTTTCAGTCAGAGGCAGTTTGCTAATCACTCTAGCTTAGCCTCTGCCGAGGAAAGCTTCGCGGTCAGCATCGAGTGCCCGGTCTATCGTGCGCGCTAAATCAGGGTGCTGGGCTAAAGTGGGATCTTTTTCAACAATCCCAAAAGCATCTTCTCTCGCTTTTTCAATCAGTTTGGCATCGGTCAGCGCACGCAATAATTTGAGCGTAGATTTGTTACCCGATTGTGCCGCACCCAAGATGTCGCCTTCACGGCGTTGTTCCAAGTCAATCCGAGATAGTTCGAAACCGTCGGTGGTGGAAGCAACTGCGTCCAACCGCTGGCGGGAGACTCCCTCGGAATCCTGGGAAGTCACCAACAGGCAGGTTCCGGGCAACTGTCCACGCCCGATGCGGCCGCGCAGCTGATGTAATCCCGAGATACCAAATCGATCGGCGTCCATAATAATCATCAAGGTAGCGTTGGGAACGTTGACACCCACTTCAATCACCGTGGTGCAGACCAAAAGATCTATTTCCCCATCGCTGAATTTTTGCATGGTTGCGGCTTTTTCGGCCGTCTCCATTTTGCCGTGCAGGGCGGCGATTCTGATGCCTTTCAAAACCGGTTTTTCGGCTAGTTCCTCAATCATTGATGCCACCGAATTGAGATCTCCTCCGCGAGCGCTGGATTCTTGCGCCTGGGTCGATCCAAAGAGTAGTTCGCCCTCTTCCATGGTGGAGGTGTTCTCCCCCGCCCCAATTTTGGGAACCACCACGTAGACCTGGTGCCCGGCGTCGACTTCTTCGCGGGCTCTTTCCCACATTCTTTTTTCCCAGGTGGGGTGCTCGGTGAGCGAAACGACGACTGTCTGAATTTTTTGACGCCCGGCTGGTAGCTGGTCGAGAACAGAGGTATCGAGGTCCCCGAAAACGGTCATGGCAACGGTTCGGGGAATCGGGGTTGCTGTCATTACCAAGCGGTGAGGTAGTTCGCCCTGTGCCCCACGCAGGGCATCGCGTTGTTCGACTCCGAAGCGGTGCTGTTCATCGACGACGACCATGCCCAAGTCAGCGAAAGAAACGGCGTCGGCCAGCAGAGCGTGGGTGCCGATCACGATGTCTGCTGTTCCTGCGGCAATTTCGAGAAGGGTTTGTTTCTTCTGGCGAGTGGGCATGGACGCTTTCAAAAGCACTACCCTAATCAAACGCTGAGTAGGAGCGCCAGCGCTAACGGGGGTTTCCAAGGCTGAATCTGTTTGCGCGAGGTCTCCCAGTATATCCAGAACGGACCGATAGTGCTGTTCGGCGAGCACCTCGGTGGGCGCGAGCATAGCTGCCTGGGCGCCGTTATCTGCAACTTGTAGCATGGCACGCAATGCCACCACGGTCTTGCCTGAGCCGACATCGCCCTGAAGTAGCCGGTTCATGGGAACTTGTGACGCCAAGTCTCGGGAAATGTCTTCTCCTACTTTCCGCTGTCCTTCGGTCAGCTCATAGGGCAGAAGCTCAAGAAGTCGGTCGGCAAAGCCGCCGGGAATAAAAGAACGTGCCACGGTGGTGTGTGCGGCGCGGGCAGCGCGGATACGTGCCAGAGCTGATTGAAGGACGAATGCCTCACGGTACCGTAAGAAATGTTGGGCTGCTCGCCAGGTTTCCTCGCTATCGGGAGTATGAATCCCTCGGTAGGTCCAGGCAAGACTGGGTATTTTTCGCTGCCGCCTGATAGCGGGCGGGATGGGATCTTCTAAATCTTTGAGAGGTGCGCGGTCAAGGAGTTGTTCCATGGCCAGAGCGATTCGGTCAGTGGGAAGTTTCGAGGTTGCTTTGTAGACAGGAATCGGCGCGTTGGCCCGTGTTTTCGCACGCTCTATCGCCTCGATGTCCCCGCCGTGGTCTTGGTTTTCAGAAAGGACGGCGTAGTGGGGGTTAGTTAGTGTCAGCTCGCCCCGGTATGAACCGACTTTGCCAGAGAACATCACGTGATCGCCTGCAGAAATTTCCCGGGCGGCGGTCCATGCGTTGAAAAAGGAGAGAGTCATGGTCGAGGTGCTGCCCACCATGGCATAAGAATCAGGTGCATATCCCCCAAAAACACTACCCATATCAAATTCAGGGGGCAGGGGTGTGCCATATCCATCGGAGTAGCCAGATGCCAAACCATGAATTCGCGGATTAGCTACGTTGGGAGCACCACTACCGCCCGAAGCAAAACGGTAATCTGCACGGGCAGGCTGTACCGGAGTCCGTCCGGTCTCTGCACCAAATGATGGATCGGGTTGCTCGCCGAGCTGATCCGTTATCAAAATTTCGGTGATTGAACCACGGCGGGCTTTCATCGACCGAGTTGTCACTTTGAGAACTTTGGCTATCAGAGTGGCTTCGCTGCCTTCTTGCAGATCCGCAAAAGAACTCAATTCCCCCCGCGGTAAGTATTTGCGGGGGTAGAACTCAAGAAAATCACCCACGGTCTCCACGCCGATGCTGGATTTGAGCGATTTTGCCTGCGCCGCACCCAGGTAGTCTGCAAGTTTTTCGTTTTCTAGACGGTTTTCTTGCGCGTATTTCTTTTGCGCTTTGGCTTTCTCAGGCGAAATAGGCGGTTGAGGAGCAGTGCTTACGCGTTTCTTTCGAGGGGAAGCCTGAGAGGATTTCTTCACCGTAGTCTTAGCCTTAGGTTTAGGCTGGGGGTTCTTCAGTGCTTTCTCGTCAAAGAGAGCGCCGTCAGCTGAAGCACTCTCCACTAGTGTGCCTCCAGCGAGGTCACCTGAAGGTTCTCAGGTTCGGCGAGTGCACGAATCGCCTGTAACGCTTTATCTTGCTGAGGTACATGCACGTGAACCCGCCATGAGGGCGTGGTTCCGCTCCCCTGATCCACCGGTGCTATCACTACTGAATCGCCCAGGGCATCTAAAATACTGCGCAAATGTGCCATATCCAACGGGGAGAGCTGTACCGTACATACGATTTCAACACTCATAGAAGATGTCTGTACCCCTGCATCGCCGGACGACGCCGGGCTTGTTTGCCCCGCATCAGCAGCGGGTCCCGGTGTAAGAATAGAGTCCATTGTTTCATTCTGCGGTATTTCCAGCCCCATTGCTTGACCCCATGCCTTCACCACCAGCGCGAGACCCACAGCGCCGGCGTCAAAGGTGTGTGCCTCCCGCGCTTGTTGCTGTAGCTTTTGCGTGGCAAACGCAGCCTCTGCAGCTTCGGATATCAAGAAAGGAAAATGTTCTTCTAGTTCCCCTCGAACCGGAGCCTGAGCGAGAGTGTGCATGACGGTGAGCATAGTTCCTTCTGCGGGAGCACTCACCGCAGTTTGAGCAACCTCCCACGCCCGGAACAAAGCATAGTGTAGAGCCTCTGGAGTGAGTATACCGGTTTCACCGAGTGATTCCACGAGAGTCTTTAGCCACACAGACAAAAGTGTTCCCGAATTCCCTCGAGAAGAATCAAGGGCACAGCGAGCGCCCTCCAACGCCGATGGAGCTAAAGTACCGCGTAGCGTGGCCAGCATATTCGATCCCGTATCGGCATCAGCTACAGGAAAAACATTCATCGAATTCAGCGTCTGCTCCTGAAGAGCCAGCGATTCAATGGACAGGCTCATCCAAGGTTTCCACAGTCCTTGCATAGTCCACTGCTTCATGGCTTTGCCTCTACTTTCATCGAATCGCGCGGCTCTCAGCGCACGAGTTTGTCCGAAATACCTTTGGTGAAAATTTTACTCTGCGAGAAAGTGATCCCACCCTTTATCGCTGGGCACTTTGCCATCAACGAAAACGCTACCGGGGTGGGCCCTCTCGCATCTTCCAACTGCCCGAAACCCTTTCGGCAATGGAGTATCTACAGGAAAACACGCTAACATGCCGTGGTTTTCGCCGCCGGAGAGAACCCAGCGGGTGGCAGTTGAAAGGGAAAATTCTTGGATTTCAGAACGGGCAATGAGCCAGTCCGCCACGGGTTCAAGCTGGGCAATATCCGCTCTGAACAGTTCAGTTTCAAGATGGATGGAAACCTTGGACGCTTGGGCGATACGCTGAGCATCTCGCACTGGACCATCTGAAATGTCCATCATGGCGTGGGCTACCCCGACCGCCTGAAGCGCATTTCTCGTTGGCGTCTGCGGTCGTTGTTGTGCTTGAACCGCTCGCAAAATGTGCTCGGGGCGATTCTCTAAATCATCGACGCTGAAGCCTTGAGAATACTCCATCACCGCAAAGCCAGCGGCTGCCGTGCCTAGTTCACCAGCGATAGCGACGACGTCGCCCACCTGAGCGCCCGAACGGAGAAGTGGCGCACCTGCACACCGCCCCACCGCCGTCACCGTCACAGAAATCTCAGTACTCGCACCTAAGTCTCCACCGGAAATAGAGCAGCGTTCAGCACCATTCTTCCGACACGAGTCAGTGAGCCCCCTGGCAAAATCTTTGAGCCATTGCAAAGGAATATCCGGCGGAGTGGAAAGCGAAACCAGCAAAGTGATCGGTTCTGCACCCATGGACACCACATCGGCAAGGTTCTGGGTGGCTGCTTTCCAGCCAACATCATAGCCAGTGGTGGTATCCCCGGAATTCCACTGCCTTCTGAAATCCTGCCCCTCGGTCTGCGTATCGGTAGTGAATACCAACTGGGAAGCCGGCACGGAAAGTACCGAGCAATCGTCGCCGGGCCCCACCGTCATTTCGACAAGATTTCCTGGTTGATCCCCCACCCATCGATTGTGTTCTTCGAGCAACGGCACAAAAGCCCGCAAAATCTCCGATTCTGAAAACTTCCTTACCGGGGATGCGAATGTTGCTGCACTGTGCGCTGAAGATTTCATAGCTTTTAGCGGTCACCACGAGTAGAGCGCGAGAATTCGCGGGTGACATAAAAAATCGTACCGAGTCCCACTAGAGAAAAGAGCAAAGCTGGACCATACCCCTTGATAATTGCCTGCCCACGGGTTAGAGCCTCGTTGGTGAGCACTGACGATGAAGACTGTTCCTGATCAGAAGCTCCTGTGACCCCGGCAGTAGTGCCGTCTCCTGAGGACCCTGTGTGATTATCAGACTTGAAGAAACTCTCTACCCAAGCGGCTGCGCCCTGGGGCGAATGTGCCTGGTCGCTATCACGCAAGGCAGTATTATTTTGCGGAGCCCGGGCAATTCCAGCAATATTTTCTAACTTGGACCGCTGTGGGAGGGGTTGCGGCGCTGGCTGAGAACGATTCTGAGCCCACTGTTCCAAGGTACTGGGCGCCTGAGTGCTCGAGGTTGGAACGGCAGAAGATTGAGAGGGCGCCTGAGGGCTCGGAGCAGCCTGAGGCACCGGGACAGTAGTCCGGGTTGTGGGCGCTACGGGTGAAGGAGTGCCCGGAACCGCTGGCGGAACCAGCGCCTGCGGCTGACCGCTTTGGGTGGGGGCAGTAGAGGGCGCTACCGGAGGTTCAGGAACGTTCGTAGGCATGGGAGCGTTAGAGGGCGCCACCGTCGGTATCGACGTCGGAGCAAGGCTAGGCGCTGCAGTGGGCGGAAGAGTAGGAGCCTCGGTGGGAAGCGGAACCGAGGCAACGGAGGGCTGCGCGGTAGGTACGGCAGTCGGCTCAACAGTTGGCTCGGTAGTTGGCTCAACAGGAGGGGCAACTGTTGGTGGGGTTGTCGGTTCTACCGTGGGTTCAGTGGTAGGTTCGTTCGTTGGCTCAGCAGTCGGCTGAGTTGTTGGTTCCGCCGAAGGGGTAGCAGTTGGCTCTGCTGGAGGTGCCTCAATAAGCTCTGTCGTCGGGGCATCCGTCGGCTGAGCAGTAAGACTCGGTGCGCGCATTGGCTGGTCTGTGGACTCAGGAGTAGGGCTCGTTGTTGGAGCAGTAGGTTCTGCAGGAACTGCAGCGGGTGAGCTCTGAGTCACCTCCATGCCAGGGGGGGCTGGTTCTGCGCTCGCACCGGTGGTGAGGGCAGTGGGCGCGGCGGCTGAAGTAGCGGGGGCAACGCGTGATTCAGCCTGGGCAACTGTGACTGAAATAATGGATACGCCTGTGAGCAGACCTACTGCACCTGCGGTTTTCAGTCCACCCTGCCATGAGCGTTCTCTCATGCTTGCCCCCTTCTGCATTTTCTATCTCCCTCAGCCTAGCAGTGAGTGTGAGCGAAGAAAATGATGAACCTGCCACACTCTCCCGCCCCCGCCTTGGGTAGGATGGAATGGTGTTTTCTTCAACGTCACCCCAAATAGTAAGACGCGCGGCGCTGGCTTTCTTGCTTCCGCTGAGCTTGCTGATGACGGCGTGCGGGGCAGGGCCGGTCCATTTAGAGCCCGCACCGGATGCCACTAATCCCGAGTGCGCCAAAGCCTTAGTTGCCATGCCGGAAGAGCTGGGCGGATTGGCGCAGCGAGAAACGACCGCTCAGGCTACTACTGCCTGGGGAGATCCCGCGTCGATTATTCTCAAATGCGGAGTGGAGGTTCCCGGTCCTGTATCTGATCCGTGTGCTTCGGTCAATGGCGTGGATTGGATCATCAAGCCGTCCAAAGAAAAGGACGGCTCCACTTCTTCCACCCAGACCGCGACCGGCACCTGGACAGCCACCACTTTCGGCCGCTCCCCTGATGTACAGGTCACTTTCGACGCCGATAAAGTCAGCAGTTCTACCTTGCTCGTAGAGCTAGGTTCACCCGTAGCCCAGCTAAAACAGACCGAAAAATGTAGCAACATCGATGATTCGCTCAGTACCCAAGGCTAGTAAGCAGCACTTGAGAGAACTTAAATCAGCCGGCTAAAGCCACTGTAAAAAATTAGCCCCGCACTGATACAGTGCGGGGCAAATTTTATGGGGATTAGCGCAGACCCAGCGGGCGTTCCAGAGCTAGCTGAATGAGTTCTTCAATAAGAGAGGGATAATCAATACCTGAGTTCTCCCACATGGTCTTATACATGCTGATGGGGGTGAACCCGGGCATGGTATTGACTTCATTGATGATAATTTTTCCATCGGGAGTATAGAAGAAATCTGCCCGAGAAAGCCCTTCACCATCGAGCGCGAGGAAAGCTTCTACGGCTAGTTCGCGAATGGTTTTTTGTACGTCCTCTGGCAAATCTGCCGGGCATTGCGTCCGTGCTGAATTCTTCGAAACATACTTGGCGTCGAAGTCGTAGAAACCGTGATCCTGATCGGTAATCACGATTTCGCCAGGATAGGAAGCTCTCGGTACGCCCCCGGCAGAAGTATCCAGCACTGCGCATTCGATTTCGCGGCCTTCAATACCAGCTTCGATGACCAGTTTGGGGTCAAATCTGTGAGCTTCTTCAATGGCGGCGTCCAATTCTTCTGCTGCATCAACTTTAGTAATGCCGAAGGAAGAACCAGCGCGCGCAGGCTTGACGAACAGGGGGAAGCCCAGATTTGCAATGCGTTCTTTGACTGTCTGCGGGTCTTTATCCCACTGCCGTTTGGACACCACTTCGTAGGGACCAACTTCTAGCCCTGCTGATTCAAAAGCTACCTTCATGAAATGCTTATCCATGCCGATGGCAGAAGCTGCTACGCCACAGCCCACATACTTCAAATCTGCCATTTCCAGCAGACCTTGCACAGTGCCGTCTTCGCCAAAGGGTCCGTGCAAAAGTGGGAATACGACATCGATGGGTTCGCTGTACTGCATCTCGTTGTTTTCATCCACCAGGCGAAGGCGCGAATCGCCGCCACCTAAGGGCAAGAAGACCTGCTGATTGCCTGCGGTAAAGCGAGCTGAAGCACCCTGCGCGGTCAATGCCGACAGTTCTTCGAGATTGGTGAGATACCAGCGACCGTCCTCGGTAATACCAATCATCACCACGTTGAACTTATCGGTGTCGATAGAGCCAAGTACACCGCATGCAGTAATTAGAGAAATGGGATGCTCTGAGGAACGTCCGCCAGCGAGTAGGGCAACAGTTGCCTTTTTGGAGTGAGCATCTGAAGTGGGGTGTGACATCTCTTGTATTTTCTCAATTCTTAGGTTGTTTAGATCGAACGAGTGCTGTTTTCGTTCTTCAGACTTCTGCCCAGAAGCTGCGGGGCTAAATCTTTGATGTTGAGTTGGTCAGCAAGGACGGCGCTCACTGCCTCGCAGATGGGCATTTCAATACCGTGTTGGGATGCTAGTTCGACAACGACGGGCGCGGTCTTCACTGATTCGGCAGTCTGCGTCATGACAGTGCCCAGCTCGCGGGATGAAACTCCTGCAGCTAGGTGACGACCGGCAGTGTGATTGCGAGACAGAGGAGAAGAGCAGGTTGCAACCAAATCGCCCATGCCTGCCAGACCGCTCATGGTGGCGGGTTCTCCACCTAGAGCCAGCGCAAGACGGGTAATTTCTGCCAATCCGCGGGTCATAACAGAAGCTTTGGAATTGTCACCATAACCCAGCCCATCGCACATTCCTACACAAAGGGCAATAACGTTTTTGACCAGCCCGCCAATTTCGACCCCCACAATATCTGTACCGATGTAAGGGCGGAAATAGGAGCTTGCGCACACTTTGGCTATCGCTTGGGCGATTTCCTCAGTATGCGCGGCAATCACCGATGCGGTCGGTTGCTCTGCCACGATTTCTTTCGCGAGATTGGGTCCGGATAAGACCGCAATGCGCGACTGTGTCTCGGACTCGCTCAGCTGCGGATGTACTGTTGACAGCACATCCGCGATGACTTCCGACATGCGCAAACGCGTGCCCTGTTCCAGCCCCTTCGCCAAAGAAACGAAGACGGCGTGCGGCTCACTCAGCGGAATTGCCACTTCAAGCTGAGCTCGCAAAGACTGAGCAGGGATAGCTAAGACCACAATATCGGCGCCTGAGAGAGCTTCTTGCAGGTCTGCGGTGAACTGAAGCTTTTCGGGCAGCACTATGCCGGGAAAATACTTCTCGTTCACCCGAGTTTGTTGACACTGTTGCATCGATTGAGGGTTTCGCCCCCACAGTACCGTTTCAACTGAAGTCTGCTGTTCAGCGGCCGTATCCGCTACAATTTTGGCGAATGCGGTTCCCCAGCTACCGGCTCCAAGAACCGCTACTTTTTGTACCGATGCAGTCACTACTAACCCCTTATTTCTCGCTGACCAGTGGCAGGATTAAATCTACCCTCTGGGGCTTTTTCACCTCGAATATCTTCGAGGAGTTCGGTGACGGCGTCCAACATAAAGTCAGTGAGTTCCACGAGCTCTGAGCGCGTGTACTTTTTGCCTGGTTCAGACTGCACAATGTGCGAGAAATCCAGCGGAGTCCCCACTTTCACGCGCACCTTTTTGCGAGGCAAAATACTGGGCTTGCTATGCGGGGGGAGGAAATCTTGGTCCCCCCAGTGAGCAATAGGAATGACCGGTGCACCTGTAGCCAGGGCAAGACGCGCGGCGCCCGTCCGTCCAGCCATCGGCCATCCATCGGGGTCCTTCGATAAAGTGCCCTCTGGATAAATAATGACCGCTCCCCCACCGTCCACCACGTTCTGTGCGGTCTCAAGGGACTTGCGGGCATCGACCGAGCCGCGTGCTACGGGGATATGAGCGAGTGTCCGCAAAATCCATCCAAGGCCAGGTGCCCGGAAGAGAGATTCTTTGGCAAGGAACCGGGGTAAAGTACCTGTCACGAAGACCGGGTAGGCCACGGTTACCGGATCGAGCTCGGTGAGGTGATTAGAAATCACGATGTACCCGCGGTCTCGAGGTAGCTTTTCTTTGCCCTCTAGCTGGAGGGAAAGAAGCGAGCGATATACACCGCGCGCGGCGGTTCCCAAGACCCGGTACATCGAATCACCGAATGCCGTGGGCTTGAGCTCTGGCAATGGCTGCTGGGAGGTAGCCGAGCCTTTCATTAGCTCAAAACCTCGAACTGAGCTCCCAAGCCCTGCAGCTTGTCCACAAAGTGCTCATAGCCGCGGGAAATCACAGATACGCCAGTGACATTCGAAGTGCCTTCAGCGGTCAAAGCGGCAATGATGTGGGAGAAGCCACCACGTAGGTCAGGTACGTTGATGTCTGCACCGTGCAAAGGAGTCTTGCCGGTAATGATGGCGGAGTGCTTGAAGTTCTGATGACCGAAACGGCACACGGTGGGACCCAAGCAGTCTTTGTGAATCTGCACGGTAGCACCCATGCGAACCAAAGCATCGGTAAAACCAAAGCGGTTTTCGTACACGGTTTCGTGAACTACTGATACGCCCTGTGCCTGCGTCATAGCAACAACCAGTGGCTGCTGCCAGTCAGTCATAAAGCCGGGGTGTACGTTCGTTTCAACGAACAAGGGGTTCAGGTCGGTTCCGGGGTGGTAGAAGCGGATGCCGTCGTCTTGAATATCGAGGCCGCCGCCCATCTTGCGAAAGACGTTGAGGAAGGTGCTCATGTCCTTCTGATCTGCGCCGCGAACAAAGATATCGCCGCCGGTCGCAAGAGCCGCAGAACCCCAAGAAGCAGATTCGTTGCGGTCAGGAAGAGCGGTGTGGGTATAGCCCTTGAGCTCATCCACGCCCTCAATGATAATCTGACGATCGGTTTCCACAGTGATGATTGCGCCCATCTTTTGCAAGATAGCAATCAAGTCCATGATTTCAGGTTCGATAGCTGCACCGGTCAGTTCAGTCTTACCTTCTGCACGAGTTGCAGCCAGAAGTACCTGCTCAGTTGCACCAACCGAGGGGTATTCCAGGTGAATCTTTGCACCCTTCAAACCATCTGAAGGAGCTCGCATGGAGATACCGGTGGGAAGCTTCTCTACCTTGGCGCCGAATTCTTCAAGAACACGCAGGTGGTAGTTAATCGGACGATCACCAATACGGCAGCCACCCAAGTCAGGAATAAACGCTTCGCCCAAAGTGTGCAAAAGAGGACCGCAGAGCAAAATAGGGATACGTGAATCGCCAGCGTGAGCGTCAATATCAGCGTGGTTAGCCAAAGAAACATTGGTGGGGTTCATGGTGAGTTCACCGGTTTTGGGATCATTGTGAACCGCTACGCCGTGAAGCTCCACCAGAGAGGTGACTACCTGAACGTCTTTAATCTCGGGAACATTGCGCAACGTAGAAGGGGTTGAGCCCAGTAGCGCAGCAACCATCGCCTTGGGAACAAGGTTTTTGGCTCCGCGAACTTTAACTTCACCGGTGAGCGGGTTGCCACCTTCGATTCGTAGTGCGCTGGTCATATGTTTCCAATCATGTTGTCTCAGCACGCAGTTTCACTGCAGAAACGTACGAGCAAGGGGTTCTCTAGGTGTTATATCTGCAGATTGTTTATACACCGCAGTTTCTAACAAACAATTATCTACTAACAATAAAGCAAATAATAAGGATAAGAGTACACCGCCCGTATCAAAAAAGTCTGTCCACTTACTGTTGGGAACAGCACCTCGAGGTGGAAAACACATGTGACGGCTCAGGCGATGGCACTGGGCAATGCTTCTTTATTGCGTCTTGGGCAACCAGGCGGGGCGGCTCTTTTCAAACTCGGAAATTTTTCCTTCCTGCTGAAGGGTGAGCCCAATATCGTCCAGCCCTTCCATGAGTCGCCAGCGTACGTAATCGTCAATCTCAAACGGCACTTCTACCGAACCGCACAGCACGGTTTTATTTTCTAAATCGACGGTCACTTCAGTCCCCGGTTCGTTTTCCAGGATTTTCCAGAGCAATTCCACATTATCTTGTGTCACCTGAGCGGCAACTAACCCCTGTTTGCCTGAATTTCCACGGAAAATATCGGCAAACCGGTCAGAAATTACCACGCGGAAACCATAATCTTTGAGCGCCCATACTGCGTGTTCACGAGATGATCCGGTACCAAAATCAGGCCCTGCAACCAGCACGGTGCCTTGGGAATACGGCTCGCGGTTGAGGATAAATTTTTCATCCTTACGCCAGTTAGCAAAAAGGGCGTCGTCAAAACCCGTTTTGGTGACTCGCTTGAGGTACACCGCAGGAATGATTTGGTCTGTATCAACGTTTGAGGCGCGCAGGGGCACGCCAATACCTGTGTGCTTTTTAATTGGTTCCATAAAAGATTTCCTTAGGCGGTAGCAGGTTCAAGATCGGACGGGGAGCTCAGCGTGCCACGGATTGCGGTTGCCGCTGCGACGAGGGGCGAGACCAGATGCGTTCGTCCACCTTTACCCTGGCGACCTTCAAAGTTGCGATTCGATGTAGATGCGCAACGCTCCCCCGGCGCAAGTTGGTCAGGATTCATCCCCAGGCACATTGAGCACCCGGCAAAGCGCCAGTCGGCACCAAAGTCTTTGAAAATTTGATCTAGACCTTCGGCTTCTGCCTGAGCTCGCACTTTCTGCGATCCAGGAACCACCATCATGCGTACATTTTCTGCAACTTTGTGGTCTTTGACGATGTCAGCGGCCGCACGTAGATCTTCGATGCGCGAGTTAGTGCAGGACCCTAAAAAGACCACGTCCACGGGGATATCTTTCATAGGGGTTCCTGCAGTGAGCCCCATGTAATCCAGTGCTTTCTGCGCTGCTGCGGTGTCGCTTTCGCTTTGAAAATCTTCGGGGAAGGGCACTGCCTGCGAAAGAGGAATACCCTGGCCGGGGTTCGTGCCCCAGGTGACGAACGGTTCGAGTTCGTTGGCATCAATGAATATTTCGCGGTCGAACTGGGCGCCCTCGTCGGTGGGCAGGGTTTTCCAGTACTCCACCGCCTGATCCCACAATTCACCGGTGGGTGCGTGTTCGCGGCCTTTGACGTACTCGAAAGTAGTTTCATCGGGAGCGACCATACCGGCGCGAGCGCCCGCTTCGATGGACATATTGCAGATGGTCATCCGACCTTCCATGGACAGCGAACGGATAGCGGAGCCACGGTACTCCAAGACATAGCCCTGCCCACCGCCGGTGCCGATTTCTGCGATGACCGCCAAGATGATGTCTTTTGCGGTGACACCGGGTTTGAGTGTGCCATCAACGGTGATTGCCATGGTTTTGAAGGGAGCCAGCGGCAGGGTCTGTGTTGCCATCACGTGCTCAACTTCAGAGGTGCCGATGCCAAATGCCAGGGCTCCGAAAGCTCCGTGGGTGGAGGTGTGGGAGTCCCCGCAAACGACCGTCATGCCCGGCATGGTCAGCCCCAGTTGTGGCCCCATCACGTGCACAATTCCCTGTTCCATGTCGCCCAACGAGTGGATTCTTACCCCAAATTCTGCTGCATTTTTTCGCAGGGTTTCAATCTGAGTACGCGAGGTAATATCCGCGATGGTGCTGAAAATATCCTCGGTGGGGGTGTTGTGGTCTTCGGTGGCAATGGTCAAATCAAGACGACGCAGCGGGCGGTTTTCTAACCGCAGACCCTCGAAGGCTTGGGGTGAGGTGACTTCGTGAACCAGGTGAAGGTCGATGTAGAGAAGATCTGGCTTACCGCCGTCACCTTTGACGACGGTGTGGGCATCCCAGACTTTTTCTGCCAGGGTTCGGGGTTTCGATGCGATTCCTTCAGCCATTTATTCCTCCGTATGAAAATTGATCTCCCACCAGTGTGGCTAGGATTTTACAAAGTTTCCATTAAATGAGCTTGCATATCAAATATTGAGAATGACATACTTTTACTAGATTTTGCATAAATATATATGCCACTAGTGGAGAAACCCATCCCTCTACGCGAATATGTGCATATTTTGAAAGGAATTCAGTGAGCGAAGAATCCAGCACCCCGCAAAAAACTTCCTCGGGAGTCGGAGTTCTCGACAAAGCTGCTTACATTTTGGACTGCCTAGAAGCTGGTCCCGCTTCACTCTCTCAGCTGGTTGAAGCTACTGGTCTTGCTCGCCCCACTGCCCACCGTCTCGCCGTAGCGCTAGCGCACCACCGCCTAGTCGCCCGAGATATTCAGGGGCGTTTTATGCTGGGGCCACGTATATCCGAGCTGGCATCTGCAGCCGGTGAAGACCGACTCATTTCAGCTTCGGGACCTGTTCTCAATCAATTGCGTAATATCACCGGCGAATCCGCCCAGGTGTATCGCCGTCAGGGTGATTGGCGTGTCTGCATTGCCTCAGCAGAACGACCCATTGGATTGCGGGACACGATTCCTGTGGGCACTCAGCTGTCTATGCGAGCTGGTTCTGCTGCCCAGGTTTTGACTGCGTGGGAAGATCAAGCACGCTTGGTTGAAGGTCTGCGTAATTCGCGCTTCTCAGCAACCATGTTGGCGGCGGTTCGACGTCGAGGCTGGGCTCAGTCGGTGGGCGAACGCGAGCGGGGCACGGCGTCCGTATCAGCTCCGGTGCGCAACGCATCCGGCAAGGTCATTGCGGCGGTTTCCATTTCCGGCCCCATTGAACGCCTTACCCGCCAGCCGGGCAGACTTCATGCAGAAGTGGTGTGCAAAGCAGCGCACCAGCTCACCGACGCGCTACGAGCTAGGTAAGACTTTCTTCAAACCAAGCTCATAACCGCGCACCTCGTGAATTCGGTAGCTCAAGGCTTCTAAACGCTCCCGCTGGCTGCTATCTGCCTCAAAATTCAGATTGCGGATGTGCCCAAATTCCCAGGTCTTATCGGCGCCCACCAATAACTCGTTCAGGGGGCCCTTATCGATAAACCCACGGGCAAACACGTTGAGGTAGGAGTGCTTGAGCTCAAAGCCCCGCGCAACATACCAGTGGTTGGCGGGTTCGTCGTCCTGGGTCCACACCTGGAGCCGGTGAATACCTGCACGTTCAAGCTGAACGAGCGCCTCTTCCCAAAGTTTTTGGGCAATGCCTACGTTGCGGTATTCGGGAAGAACTGCCAGGTGCCAGATGATTCCGCCGCGTTCACCGGTAAAATTGCAGACCTCCCCCGGTTTGTTTTCATATTCAATATCCATCAATCCCACAAGCTGGCGGCTTGAGGTCTCTTCGGCCACTAAACGTACCGAGGGATTCTCATAGCGCTCACGGTACATCTGCACGTCATCGCGGTAGCTGGTATCCAGAAATGCTAAGACGCGCGTTCGAACCCATGCTGTCTCATCTGATTCCCTGTAATTGCGCACCCGGATGGGGGGATCTGTGTGCTCCAAGGTAGTACTCCTATGTCCTCTTCGGGGGCAAGCTACCGAGCGTTTGCTAGGGCTTCGCCAAATGCTTGGTGGCGGTCAAGTTCACTTCGAACCGGCTCCACCACATAATGCTCGGAGACTTCCTCGATATTGAATCGTATCTGGCGCTCAATCTTACGGGCATACATTCTCTTACCTGCGGCGGCAATCACTCTGCCGATGACGGCGGTGACGATACCGAGCAGAAGCCCTGTTATCACCAGCAAGGTGGGGAGGGGGAAGATTGTTCCTTCAATAACCGGCGGGGGCGGCAACTGCAGTTGGAAGTAACCGGCGGCGGCCATAGCGGTGAGCCACAGAAGCCCTGCTAAAGCACCGATGATTCCAATCCACTGGATGATGTTGAGCAGAATCCACCACCACTGTTTTTTCTGCGCCTGGTAGTCCACTCTGCCCACTGCTCGTTCTAGGGCAGTGGGAAGGTTCTGCTCCTGTGAACGGGCGGCATCGCGAATGGAATGACTCCACGGCTCCCCCACGCCTTCGGCGCAGTCGTGCGAGAAACGTCGAATGGATGAGCTAATCTGCGACTTCTGTCCGGCGCTCAGCGGTGGCAAAGACGAACGAGAAATAGATGATTCCTGGTTTTCCCGGTGCAGGTTAAGTCTCTTCAGCGGGTCTTTTCTGAATTTCAGGAGCCAGCGGGTAGCAATCCAACCGGTATTTGATACAGCATGGAGTTGGTAGGATGCCGCAGCGGCACTGACCACAGCGGGCGCGTTGGACGCTTGATAGAGTCCGTGCTCTAGCTCCCGTATGCCGGTTCCTGTAATTCCATCGGGGATTCCGTTGCCATCGAATTCATTGAGGGTAGCTACTGCCGAATCGAGGTCAGCTTCAATTCGCGCCAAAGCTGCGGATTTTTCAACCGCTACTTTGCCCAGAACGGCGCGAAGCCTGTCGATGCCGTCCCCCGTTTTAGCGGAGACAGCTACCGGCGGTGCCAGCAGGTTATCGCTGAGTCCGTCTTCGGCCAAGAGTCGCTGCAGTGAATCAAGAACGCCAGGGATTTCGCTCTCGCGAATTCGGTCTGCCTGGTTAAGCACCGCCATGGTCACAGCTCCATGCTCAGCCAAGGGGGTGATGAACTCGTCGTGAATCACGGCGTCGGCGTATTTCTGCGGATCAAATACCCACACCAAAACGTCAACGTATCCAGCCATCCGCTCGACGATGGCGCGGTTAGATTTTTCGATGGAGTCAAAATCCGGGAGATCAAGCAGAATCAATCCGCCGCTATGGGTCTGCAGGTTGGCGCGCCCCATCATTTTCTTCATGCGGTTCCACATGCCGTCGGTTTGCGGAACTTCTGCGCGGTTGAGCGACTGCGCTGCGTTTTCGCCGTCGTCGTCAAAATAGACGCGATTTTCAACATCGAGCCAGTCAAGGAGTTCTTCGCTGCCTTCTCTGCCCCAGACCGCAGCTTGCGCTTTGGAGGTGGTAGGACGACGGGCGGCACTTTGGGCAACTTTTTGCCCAATGACCGCGTTGAACAGTGAGGACTTGCCTGAACCTGTTGCGCCAAAGAAGCCAATGACGGTGTGCTCGGCGGAGAGTTCCCGCCGGCGGGAGGTGCGCTCAAGAATTTTCTGCACGTGGTCCATGGAGTCAGCATCTACGCGCCCTTCCCCCAGCTCCACTGCGGTATTGAGGGAGTCAACGCGCTGCGCCAGGTGGGTCAGCGACTGTTCAGCGTTGCGGTGAGCTGGTGACATTACTGGTGACCTCCTTTGAGGGCGCTGGCGATTGCGGAAACTTCCTGAGCGTTGCGGGCAATGAGTTCGGGTGCAGGGCCTTTATCAATCGCGTCCAGACGCTCGTAGAACAGGGCGGAGTGGTCTTCTAGCATTTCTTTGATGCGGGTTTCTAGGTTGGTTCGTGCACCGAGAGCCATGCGGCGAACGGCGTCTTCACCAAAGACTGCTTCGAGGAGTTTGGTGCCTACTACGCCGGAACCGCCGGCAATCCCGACTTCTAGCCCGGTGAGACCGCCGGTCATGGAGAACACTGCGACCATCAAGATGACGGCTGCGGCGTTCACGCCCAGCGACATGAAACGAGCGCGCTGGCGCTTATCGGCGCCTTCTTCTCGAATCATATCCATTACGTCTTCTTGCCAGGCACGAATACCTTCGGCAACACGGGCGGGGAAATCTTCATCGAGACGACCGGCATCAAAGCCAGCTAGCAGGGTGCGCCCGGCTCGTTCGTCGAGCCACTGGCGCTGAGTGCTTTCAGCAGCTTTAGCGGCTTCTTCAACGATGACCGAGTGTAAACCGACTTCCAGCGCCTGTTCGACTTCGACTGCCTGCGATGGTTGCCCCTTGAAGAAACCGGCTACCCGGTCGCGAAGGCGGCCAATGCCCGTTTCAATGGAGCGGAAAAATTCGCCTGTTCCCACGAAATCCTGCCAACGGGAGAGAACTTCGCCGCGGAGCAAGGAGCCGTCTTGGGTAGAGTCGATGATGTTGTGGGCAGCGCGGTTGTAGGAACTATCAACTGCCGATGCCAACCGGTCGAAGGTTGCGTACTGGGTTTCTTGTGCCCGTGAGATTTGCTCAATTCTGTCTGCAACGGAGCGAATTGAACCTTCTAGCGTTTGGCGGGCGATGCGCGAGCGTTCATCGGTGTTAGCACCCAGTTCTCTGAGCCAAAAAACGAGCGGAACAAGAGCAACCGAGGGCAGCATTCCGCGCTCGTCGGTCTCTTGTTCGGTGACGGTGAGTAGCAGGGCGGGGTCAATTCCTGCCTCGTAGAGCATACGGCGGAGATCATCTTCGATTTCTTCTTCTGAGCCCTCTGGTACGCGGTTGAGGACCACGGCTACTGTGATGTCGCGGCGGGCAGCTTGGTGCAGGAGTTCCCACGGCACGGCATCGGCATAGCGGTTTGCGGTGGTGACGAAGAGCCAGAGATCAGCGGCTTCGAGCAGTTGTTTGGCGAGGCGGCGGTTATCTTCGCTGACCGAGTCGACGTCTGGGGCATCAATAAGTGCAATGCCTGCGGGAATGGAGTCAGTAGCTACTGTAATGAGCTGGTCGGTCGAGCCAAATTCGGCACCGACGAGCGGACCTTTACCTTCGTGCTTGATGCGTTCTAAGTGGGGCAGAATACGCGCAGGTGATAACGCATCAATATCTTCAGGGCGGTGCAAAAGCACGGGCTGCCGGGTGGTGGGGCGAATCGCGCCCGAGCGGGTAATGGGCTCCCCCAGTAAGGTGTTGACCAGGGTTGATTTACCGGCGCCAGTGGAGCCGCCGACGACGACGGTGAGCGGCGCGTCGAGCGAGGCAAGGCGGGGTAGCACGTAGTCATCGAGCTGCGTGAGCGTGCGTGCAACCGTGGTCCGTGACTCTTCGACCTCTGCTGTTTCTAGAGGGAGAGTAACCGCGTTGATGGTTGAGCGAGCTGTTTGCACGGTGCGCAGTTCAGCGTCAATTTCGATGGGTTGGGGTGCCAGAGGTGTTGTTTGTTCGTCCACAGTCTGTATTCTTGCATATCTATGGGTTTTATCCCTGCGGCGCAATCTATTTTTAAACAAAAAATGCTCTTCATTGTGAAGAGCATTTTTGGGTTGTGACCCCAACCGGATTTGAACCGGTGTTGCCGCCGTGAGAGGGCGGAGTACTAGGCCGCTATACGATGGGGCCGTCACTATTGCCGCGAAGACAACGAGATTTAGCTTACCCCAGGTTTATATGCCCGAACAAGGTGGGGGCTTGTGTTTTTGAACACCGGTTTTATGAGTGGGCTGTGTTTATCATCTAACTATGGAAGATAAAATGATTGAGAATGCCCCGTCTAAGGATTTGGCTAACAAAGCAGCGTTATGTGGCCCAGCAATTGCTCTCATTATGATAATTGCTACTCCAGTACTGTTCATAGGGGGTTTTGCTTCAAATAGTACTGCGAGTTTTTCTATTTTACTGATAACTCTCTTTGGGGTTGCTGCTCCTCTCTTATGGGTAACAAGTTTATTCTTGGCTTTTAAGGCTTATAAACTCAGTAGAGCTGAACGGAAGTCGACGACGGTATATAACCGCTTAGGAGGTGACATGGCGATAGTGGTCATCTTCCTTGATCTGGTATTTTTTCTGCCCTTTATCATCTACATCCTGGGCTTTATTTTTGAAGCTCTCATCTAAGAATGCTTGCAGGAACAAAAGCACTACTTAAAGGAACCAGAATAATTTCGCATCCAAGATTTGCTCGCGAGCAGTACATTGGGACCGGTATTTGTCGCCCTAAATCTTATGATTCATTAGCTATTTGTCATTCCCATTAGCACTAGTAGCAACAGTCACCGCAGAGTACATCTCTTTAAAAATCTCATTAGCACCAGGCTCAACAGCCTCATTCTTCTGATCCACAGAACCGCATCCTGTAAGCACGAGCATACCCATTGCTAATGCCATAGAGATATTGAAAAAACGAGGGGGCACCGAGAAAAATATCAAAAAGAGAGAATGAAACATCGGAACTATTTTTGAGCTGAATAAACTACCGGGTCCTCCGCAGGAGAATCCTCGTGATAGAACTCAGAAATACACTTGGAGGTAGCCTCAATAGCCTCACCACGAGAACTTGCGGTATACAACAAATTGACATCGGTATCAGTCACCGTGAGAATTTGACGCATATCGGGCTCTTTCTCACTGGTAATATCTTTCACTTCCCACCCCTGAGACTCCCAATACGCAGCAACCTTATCGGTTGCCTCCTGAGGATTCTTATAGCCCAAATTCAGCTTATAGGTATCGTACATACCGTCCAATCGGGCAATATCCTCATTATTACAGTTAGTTATATAGAGATTGAAATCAGTCCATTTAGCTTCATTAGGATAAGGAAACTTCTCATAACCATCACGCCACTGAAAATCGTCCCGATGCACGCTAGCAGACATCGTCCCCGTCAACGCAGAATAATAATCCTTAAAAACCTCATTAGCACTCGGCTCAACAGAACCACATCCGGACAACACCAACACCGCCACGAACACAGCCGCGCGAACACTCAACAAACGACGGGACTCAGAAGAGAAAAACATCAAAAAACCTTTCCCCGAAAACCCAGAAAAACAAATAACTATGAGGCTGAAGCAGAGGACGACGGCACAGGAATCTCACCAGAACACGGCGAAGACACACGAACATAATCTACTCCGCCCTCACTCACCGAATACAAAACAGTCACCCCAGCAGGAGTCGAAGCCCCAATCGTAATCCCCGGAGCGTCTTTGGTCCCCGGAGCAACATTTTTCACTTCCCACCCCAAAGATTCCCATTTAGCTCGTATCTTCTCAGACTGAGGCTCCCACTCATCAGCAGAATACTTTTTGTCTCCCTCGATAACAGCAGCATAATGATACTCAAACCCGTCTTTAGCGTTACCGCCACACCTAGTAGCTCGATACTGCCCTGGTTCAAAAGAAACTTGAGAATATGGTTTCCGCTCATTCCATTCAAAACGGTCGGATCCTAATTCCGTCGCATTGACTGTCTCTTGAACCGCAGTGCGAAAATCATCCTGCACAGCTTCAACCTTCGTTTCAGACTCCGAAACCGAACTCACCGCGCCATCTTCGAACTGCATAGAACACCCAGAACACACCATCATGCCCAGGACTAGCCACCCAATTACGGATTTCCGCACCACAAGACCTTTCATATATGTGTAGATCAAGATGCCAAGGGATCAGCCTCACCCGGCAAAACACACGCAGAATCCGCAAAAATCATCAGCCCATTCTCACCAGCATCAAACTGAATCAGAGCACCGCCTTCAGTCTTATAAGCAATTTTCTTTGATTCCTCGTCTGCACCCACCACAAAAGGTTTGAACCCCTGAGACTCCCAATACGCCCGCATCTCACTACTCTTCTTGAGATAATCTTCCTTTGTGAAGCGATGCTCTGCTTCAAGGCGCAAATCTTTGTTGTACAGCTCTGTACCATCTTCTTTTTTCCCGCAATAAGTACTCATTTGCGGAACACGGCGGTGAAAATATTCAGAATCAAATTGCTTTCCTCCCGCATATCTCCACTCGTCAACCGGCATATCTGATGCTTCAACTGTACCCAATACCGCCTGCTCAAAATCCTGATTAACCTCAGCAGGTGAATCCGCTGCCAGCGTTGATGAACTAGCCGTACCACCAGCAACATCAACATCACTGTGAGAACAACCCGTCAACGCCAGAGCACCTACCAAAACCCCAGCTCCCACCCGCAAACTCAATTTCACGTCCATCGCCATTTCTCATCAACTGTAAAATGAATCACTTTTCTTTCAGTTTTCCATAGTTGGGCACAACGCAAGACTTATCGCAGTTAGTGTCGGCGTGTCGGCAGAATATCCGCCACCCAAAGTTACGGAGTTTGAACCCAAGTAATTGATGCATTCATTCAACATCATTAAACAAAAAAATCCCCCGCATTTCTGCGAGGGATTTTAGCCTGTGACCCCAACCGGATTTGAACCGGTGTTGCCGCCGTGAGAGGGCGGAGTACTAGGCCGCTATACGATGGGGCCATAAACATCTTCAAAAGATGTTCGCTGGGATACCAGGACTCGAACCTAGAATGACGGTACCAGAAACCGTAGTGTTGCCAATTACACCATATCCCAATGTGTTGTTTAGGCTTCAGATTTTTCTTCTTTGACCTGTGCAACGAGTAATAACTCTATACGAGGATTGAGTCGTGTGCAAATCGAAAGAGGTAGAGGTGCATCACAGTGGGTAAAAGAGAGCGGAAGGGCGCACCGGCTCTTCATGCAAGCGGCGCGCCTCTCCCCTACTGATTAGCTCTGTAAATCAACCAGAAGGCTCTTCAACCGGTTGAGTGAAGACTCCTTGCCCAGAATCTCCATGGACTCAAAGAGCGGCGGGCTCACCTTAGCACCGGACATCGCCGTACGAATCGGACCAAACGCCAGGCGGGGCTTGATTTCAAGACCCTCAACGATTGCCTCGCGAAGCGCATTCTGAATCAGCTCAGCGGTGAAATCATCCAAGGGCTCAAGAACATCAAGAGCTGCCTGCAGAACCTGCGGGGCAGACTCCTTGAGCTGCTTCCGCGCGTCGTCGGCAATGACGATCTCTGAATCTTCCTTGAACAAGAATCCCAATAGTCCCGGGGCTTCGCCCAGCAACTGCATACGTTCTTGCACCAAGGGGGCAGCTTCGGTCAGAATTTCCTGCTCACGCGCGGTCAACTCGTCAAAAGTCTCAGCAGAAACCAGCTCAGCAGCCTTCAAATAGTGAACCAGGCGGTTGCGGAAATCCTCAGCCTCCAGCATGCGGATGTGAGTGCCGTTGATAGCCTCAGCCTTCTTCACGTCAAAACGCGCGGGGTTCGCCAGAACGTCCTTGACATCAAAGTGCTCCACCAAATCATTAATGGAGAAAATATCCTGGTCATGGGACAGCGACCAACCGAGCAAGGAAAGGTAGTTGAGCAAACCTTCCTTGATGAAACCAGCTTCTTGAAGTAGGAAGAGATTCGACTCAGGGTCACGCTTCGAAAGCTTCTTATTACCCTGGCCCATCACGTATGGCAGGTGGCCGAACTGAGGGATAAACTCAGCCACGCCCACCTCAACCAGCGCGCGGTACAGCGCAATCTGACGGGGAGTTGAAGACAGCAAGTCCTCACCGCGCAGAACGTGGGTAATGCCCATGAGAGCATCGTCTACAGGGTTAACCAGCGTGTACAGCGGCTTACCGTTGGCACGAACGACGACGAAGTCTGGAACACTACCAGCCTTGAACGTGATTTCCCCACGTACCAGGTCGGTAAAAGTGATGTCTTCATCAGGCATACGCAAACGAAGAACAGGCTCACGACCCTCAGCGCGGAACGCTTCTTTCTGCTCCTCAGTGAGATCGCGGTCGAAGTTGTCATAACCCAGCTTGGGGTCCTCGCCCTTAGCCTTATGACGCTCCTCCACCTCAGCGGGGGTAGAGAAATCTTCATACACATAGCCGCCGGCAACCAGCTTTTCGATAACGTCCTGGTATTTATCGCCGCGCTGCGACTGGCGGTAAGGCTCATGAGGGCCACCAACGCCCACGCCTTCGTCCCACTCAATGCCCAACCAATGCAAAGAATCCAAAACCTGCTGGAAGGACTCTTCGGAGTCACGAGCAGCGTCGGTATCCTCGATACGGAAAATCAGTTTGCCACCGGTGTGACGAGCGTAAGCCCAGTTAAACAGGGCGGTACGCACCATACCCACGTGAGGGGTACCGGTAGGTGAAGGGCAGAAACGAACGCGGGTCTGGCTCGGATCAGTGAGCTCTACAGTCTTATCGGTCATACCGAAAAATCACGACTCTTTCTTTAGGTTGAATAAAAATTTGAAGGGGCGGACTTAGCCGCGAATGGTGTTGACCAGAGCGCCGATTCCCTCGACCTCGATCTCCACCTCGTTACCGGGTTTGAGCAGCCCAACGCCTGCGGGAGTGCCGGTCAGAATGACGTCGCCGGGCAGAAGGGTGAAGCCTTCGGAGATTGCCGCTACCAGCTCAGCTACAGAGAAAATCATGTCTGAGGTAGTGCCATCTTGCTTGAGGTCACCGTCCACCCAGGTTTTGATTTCCAAATCATCGGTATCCAGTTCAGTCTGAATCCACGGACCCAGCGGGCACGCACCGTCAAAGCCCTTGGCGCGAGTCCACTGCAAGTCGGTTCTCTGCGCGTCGCGGGCAGTCAAATCGTTGGCCACCGTGTAGCCGAAGATGATTTCATCCACGCGCTCAACAGGCACAGACTTAGCAATCCGACCAATCACCACCGCGAGCTCGCCCTCGAAGGAAACTTCCTCGGACCATTCAGGCAAGCTAATAGGATCGCCGGGACCAACCACCGAGGTGTTGGGCTTGATAAAGTACTGCGGGCTAGTCGGTGCCTCATTGCCCAGCTCAGAAGCGTGATCGCTCCAGTTGCGGGCTACACCAATCACCTTGGAGCGAGGAATAATCGGTGAAAGCAAACGGACTTCGTCCAACTTATATGTTTTTTCAGTCTGTTGAACCCCCATATAAAAAGGGTCGCCAGCAAGAACGGTCAGCGTCTCTTCGCCGTCCCCGCCTTCAACCAGGCCAAAATGAAGTTGATCTTCTACAGTAAATCGAGCAATTCGCATACCACTAGGCTACCGCGTGAAGCGTGAGGGTGCACCGTGGAATGCTCAACAGCTCCCCGAATCGATGCAAATTCACACGCTGGTTTTTCCTCCCATGATGCCACAGTGCAAAAAACGGGGAAGAAGGCACACGCGCCCCTCCCCCGTTTTCGAGAAAAATTAGACCAGCTTAGTCAGCCAGCCGTGCGGATCTTCCACAGCGCCGGTTTGAATTCCCACCAACTCGTCACGGAGAGATTTAGAAATCTCACCGAAGCCCTCGGACACAGCGGGAATCTCGAAATCTTCAGCCTTCAAAGTGCCAAAAGGCGCCACCACTGCGGCAGTACCGCACGCGGCAACTTCGGTCAGATCACCGGATGCTGCGGCGTCCTTCCACTCCGCCAGCGTAAATTTACGCTCCTCCACGGTGAGCCCGCGATCCTTAGCCAGCTGCAACAGAGACTTACGGGTGATGCCGCTGAGAATCGTACCGGTGAGCTCAGGAGTCACAATCTTGTTTTCTTTGCCGAAGACAAAGAAAACGTTCATTCCGCCCAGCTCCTCAATGGCGTCGTCGCGGTTGGGATCTTTGAAGATTACTTGCTTGCAACCGTGTTCTTCAGCTTCAATTTGACCCATCATCGCAGCGGCATAGTTACCACCGCACTTTGCGAAACCGGTTCCGCCCACGCCAGCACGCGCATACTTGGTGGAGAGCCAAATATCAACTGGCTCGGGGGAACCAAAATAGTTACCCGCAGGTGAAGCAATAACGAGGAACTTTACCTGATGCGCCGGGCGCACACCCAGGTACGCTTCGGTAGCGATCATAAAGGGGCGAAGGTAGAGTGCCTCGCCTTCACCGTTAGGAACCCAACGCTCGTCAATAGCTACCAGCTGTTTGAGTGCCTCTACAAAGAGTTCTTCGGGCAGTTCAGGCAGAGCTAGACGACGAGCGGACTGGTTTAGACGTCGTGCGTTCTCCTCGGCACGGAAGGTATAGACGCTCCCGTCGCTGTGACGGTACGCTTTGATACCCTCAAAAATTTCCTGGCCGTAATGGAAAACTGCAGCCGCGGGATCCAGCGAAAGTGGACCATAGGGCACCACCTGAGCGTTCGACCATTCACCGCCGTCCTCATAATTGCCATTCCACTCGATAGTAATCATGTGGTCAGTAAAGTGGTTGCCGAAACCTGGATTCGCAAAAATTTCTGCCAGCTTCTCTTCTGATGCCGGATTGGGGTTTTTGGTGATAGTAAATTCGTGAGTCATATTCAATCTCCTCTTAGGCGTTCTCTACCAATGTAACGATGCTTGAGCCGATATCGCCGGTGGTTCGCTCGTGAGTAGCGTTTTCTTTCAGATCTTTTTCCACGGCAGCTTCAATTATCTGCGCGCTCTCTTCTTCACCAACATGGCGCAACAACATGGCAGAGGCAAGGATGGAGGCAGTGGGGTTCGCTTTCTCTTGACCCGCGATATCGGGTGCTGACCCGTGAACCGGCTCAAACATGGAGGGAAATTGGCGGCTGGCATTGATATTGCCGCAGGCAGCGAGACCTATTCCTCCGGTGACAGCACCTGCCTGATCGGTCAGGATGTCCCCAAACAGATTATCGGTCACGATAACGTCAAAGCGGGAAGGCTCGGTAGTCAGGTAGATGGTCGCCGCATCAATATGGCAATAATCGGTGCTGACCTCGGGATACTCTGCGGCCACCCGATCGAAGATGCGGGTATAAAGCTGACCTGAATTGGTCAACACATTGATCTTATGAATCAGGGTGAGCTTCTTTCGCGCCCGCGAATTCGCCAGTTCGAAGGCGTAGCGGATGAGACGCTCCACGCCATAAGCGGTGTTGACCGAAACTTCGGTGGCGATTTCTACTTCCGTGCCCTGGCGCAGCACTCCCCCGTTACCTGCATAGGGGCCTTCGGTGCCTTCACGGACGACCACGAAATCGATATCACCGGGGTTGCTTAGAGGAGAAACAGCGCCGGGGAAAAGCCGGGAGGGGCGTAGATTGATGAAGTGATCGAAAGCAAAACGAAGCTTCAGCAAAATTTCACGCTCAATCAAACCAGAAGGAATGGTGGATGAGCGAGGGTCAGCTCCTACCGCACCAAAGAGGATTGCATCGTGGTCTTTCAGCTGATTGAGCACTTCGTCGCTGAGGGTCTCCCCCGCTTCCAGCCAGTGTTCTGCCCCCAAGGCATAGTGTTTTTTCTGGATGCTGAATCCCTGCCGAGAGGCGACGGCGTCCAGCACCTTGACGGCTTCAGCCACAACTTCGGGACCAATACCATCACCGGGAATAATCGCAAGATTGAGTGTTCGAGAGTCAGTCATGTTTCCACATTATTACGCGGTCGATTAGCGTTGACACTTCCGAGCAGAGGCGTCTCACCATATGAATATTCATACCCGAGTATGAACTTTTTGTATTTGGCGTAGTGTCCCGTCTTTTCACCTTAAGCGTTTTCCTAGACTAGAGAGGTGTCGAGTCCTGCCCTTCGCTCTGATTTTTTCTACCGCCATCGTACTGCCCTGAATGCAGTGTTCATCGCTGTCATGCAGTGTCTTACCATGCCCCCGGCATTTGCCATCGTCGCTTCTACCAACCAAACGGTGTGGGGCGTTGCCCTATTTTTCGTTGCAACTACTGCCTTATATTTCCGGTACAGCAGGGCTAAACTCGCGCTCATAGCAGTGGTGTTTTCCATGGCATTCTCGATGTTTCTCGCCTATCCCGTTTTTACGACCTGGTGGCCAGCGCCCGTCATGGTCTACCATTTCGCCAGACATGGTCGACTCAAGCAACGCCGTCTTATTTTAGCGGGAGCAATTCTTGCTTCATTCCTGGGCGGTCTAACCCTCTTGAAACTCGTCAACGGCTATGGATGGACGCCGCTAGAGCACATTCTCTTTACCGCAGTAGGAACTTTTGTTTGTCTGGCATTAGTACTCATCCCCTGGCTGGTAGGAAATACTTTGCGACTGAGCGAAATACGGCAACTGCAGCTAGAAGAAAGAACCAGACAGCTGGAGTACGAGCGAGAACAAGAAAGACAGTTGGCAGCGCAAGACGAACGTGCTCGCATCGCACGCGAAATGCACGATATCGTAGCGCACTCGTTATCGAGCATTATTACCCAGGCAGATGGAGCACGATACGCAGCTCAGGCTGAATCCACGACTTCTTCCAACTCAGAAGAAACTCAGAAGATTTCATCCTATCCGCCGACCGAATCCGTAGAGATCCGCGCCCTTGAAACGATTTCTTCCACGGCTCGAGAATCATTGGGGCAAATGCGTCAACTTCTTGGAGTTCTGAGAACCACTGAGGGAACGAGATTGGAGCCATTGCCAGCCCTGAGAAATATTCCCCAATTAATAGAACAGATGCGAGCTGCCGGATTCAACGTGGCATTTAGCGATACCATCAGTGAATCAGAAATTGCTGACCTTCTCCCCTCAGGAGCCGAATTGGTTGCCTACCGAGTGGTTCAAGAATCATTGACGAATATCAGAAAACATGCGGCATCAGCAGACAAAGTTGAGGTGACGCTCTCCGCTTACCATGAGTCGTTGACAATACGTATTAAAAATTCACCTCCAGCCCAAACCGATGAATCGCTACCAGGATCCCGCCGGGGTCTCTTGGGCATGCGAGAGAGAATCAATTTGTATCAGGGCACCCTGCATTACGGTGAGCTCGCAGACGGCGGATTCGTCTTGGAGGCAACTATTCCAACTCTCATTCGGTAATGAAGAAACTGATTTTATTAAAGGCAAAGAGGTTCACCCATGAATGATTCCTTGAAAATTATGCTCGTTGATGACCAGTTCTTGGTACGAAATGGGCTTAGCATGCTCATTAATTCTCAACCGGATTTCCACGTTGTAGCTGAAGCTTCCGACGGCGAGGATGCCCTTTCTCAGTTTCTCCAATTACAGCAGGAGAATCGTGAGCCCCACATTGTAATGATGGACGTTCGAATGCCCCAGATGAATGGGCTGGAAGCTACCGCGCATATTCTCCGGAGCTCAACCCGCGCCAGAATTATTATGCTGACTACTTTTGATATAGACGACTATGTCTTTGAGGCGATCCGTCTGGGAGCAAGTGGTTTTCTCCTCAAGGATGCTCCACCGGAAGAACTACTCACCGCTATACGCACAGTTCACCGGGGCGACGGCGTCATTGCCCCATCCGCAACCAAACGGCTCATGGAGAAAATGGTACCCCTAATAACCAAGCCGTCAGATAGCACCACGACCCCTCATCTGGAGCGTATTGCTTCACTCACCGGTCGAGAACATGAGCTTCTGCTACTCATGGCACGGGGCATGACAAATAAGGAGCTCTGTGAATTTCTGTTTCTGAGTGAAGCAACCGTTAAAACACATGTTTCACATATCCTTGCCAAGCTGGGAGCTCGGGACAGAGTACAAGCTGTGGTTATGGCGTATGAAGCTGGGCTGATGAAAAACTAGCCAGAGAGAGGCCGTCATCATACTAGAGAATGACTTTCAAAAAATATTTAAACCTTAAGCTTCAGACTAGAGTGCGATGTGTTCCCTGACCAGCTAGTTCATTATTAAAAGTATGACAGCTCACTCATCTTCAGACTTCTCCTCTCGTCCCCCTAGTTCAATTCCTCAGTCCGTTGAATATTCCGTGGTGGCAAAGAATCTCAGTAAAACCTATGGAGCTAGCGGAAATAACGTTCGGGTTCTCAACAATCTCGATGTTGCCTTCCCACAAGGGCAATTTACCGCCATCATGGGAGCTTCTGGTTCAGGTAAATCTACCCTCCTTCATGTGCTTTCCACCCTTGATACTGCTGATGAAGATACCAAAACATCAATAATGATTGATGGCAACGAACTGTACGGTAAGAAAGATGCGGAACTGTCCCGGTTTCGTAGCGAAAAGATTGGCTTCATTTTTCAGGCATTCAATCTCATTCCCACTCTGACCGCTGAGCAGAATATCGAGTTGCCAGCAGGATTATCTGGACAAAGCGTTGACACTCTCTGGAAGAATCAACTCATTCGTTCGCTGGGGCTCAGTGAGCGACTCGCCCATAAACCTGCAGAATTATCAGGTGGACAACAGCAGCGCGTTGCTATCTGCAGAGCACTACTTACCCGCCCTGCCGTTGTCTTTGCAGACGAACCCACAGGAAATCTTGATACTCATTCAAGCCGAGAAGTGCTTGAACTTCTCCGAGAAGCTAGTCAGAAATATGGGCAAACCATTCTCATGGTGACCCATGACCCTCAGGCTGCCTCCTACGCAGATTGTGTAGTGCTGATGAAGGACGGCGCGCTGGTCAACCAGGTTGATAATCCCACCCGAGAATCCGTGCTGGACGCTCTTACCGAGTTGGGAGAAGAACAGTGAAATCACAAGTTACTTCATTGAGAACCGTAGCTGTATCGCAGCTCGTCAGCGAGCGCTCGAAACTATCTTTGACCGCGTTAGGCATTACTCTGGCTGTTCTTTTTCTGACGGGGATTTTTATTGTCAATCAATCTACAACTGCAGCTCTTGAAGAAGATGCAACTTCTCTCTATAAAAATTCCGATTATGTAGCTCAAGCGCCGGGAAGTTTTTATGGGGACACTGATAAAGGCGAGGATTTTCTGTCGGAGCAAGTACTCCGAGATATTGCTGATTCACCAGTGGTGAAATCAAGTTGGCCTCTCTATAAACGAGAAGAAAGCCTGCAACTGGTAGAAAATAAGACTGCAATCATGACGCGTTCCAATTTTCCTGAAGATTCCTCAATATTTCCCTGGTCTATTGATGGACGTGCGCCTACTGCTTCCAATGAGGTTTTGATTTCCTCTCAAACCGCTGAAGAATACGGGCTGAAGGTAGGCAATCATTTTCCAATGACTGACCTTGCGCTCAATTCTGAAACAGGGGAAGTGAAAGATTCAGAACGAACAATCGTGGGTATCTTTCAGGTAAAGCAACCTAATTCCTCTGCGGCTCGGTCAGTATTCGAAGGCGGTTCAGCTTTCCAAAAGAATCTAGATAAATTGGCTCTTGATAGTGCTGGGGCAAGAGATGCCTCTGGAACTCGTCAGGTTCTTCTTGAGCTACAGGATCCACACGATAAATCTGCCGAAGTACTTAACTCCTTATGGGCAAATATTGAGTCTAAGCAACGTCCGGTACTTTCATCAGTTGAGGCTCAAATCCAACAAGCAGTACGCAACCAGAGCCAGGGCGTCAACGTCCAACTGTATGTGTTGCTCGTCTTTGGTGGATTAGCTTTATTGATGTCTGCCTTTGTAATTGCCAATACTTTTCATGCTCTGGCAGCTCAACGAGTTCCTCAGCTAGCTCTACTCCGTACGTTGGGGGCATCCAGCACCACTGTATTTTGGCTTCTCATGCTTGAAAGTCTGATATTAGGTGCAGTGTTCTCAGCAGTAGGGGTTTTACTGGCATATGTTTTAGCGTTTTGCCTCAGCAAGATTTTTCAAGATTTCACCATTGATTTCTCTGCCAGTGCTGGACTCATCGGATTTTTGGTAGGGGTTTCGATGACGCTTCTAGCAAATTTGCTGCCCACCTGGAAAGTCTTCAAGATCTCTCCCCTGGCGATGTTTACTTCCGTCAGTGCTCGCAGTTCTGAACGAGCTATCTCGCCTCGCGTGGCACTCTTAGGATTGCTACTCAGCATATTAGGAACCGGGTTATTTGTAGGAGGAAATACCAGCGACCAAACACTATTGATTCTCGCAGGCTGTTTTTCCCTGATGCTGGGATGGGTGTTGCTCTTCCCTCTCATCCTTCGCTGGATTATTCAGACTTTCAAGTGGGGAGCATCTCCCTTTTCAAATCGTGCTTTGGCTTCTCAGAACGCTGTGCATTCGGCAACACGCACTGCAGCTACCGGGCGCATGATATTTTTATCCACAGTGCTGATAGGAGCGGTGCTGATGGGGTATTCCTCCATGAAAACTACAATTTTCACTGCGCTGGATGAATGGTCACCTGTTTCGCTAACAGCCACCATGAGCCCAGATAGAACAACCCCCTCACTCACCTACTCTTCAGTCAGCAAGGAAGTACAAAACCTTTCCCAAAAGGTGATTCAGTTAGAGAATCTTCCCACGGTTGAATCAGCCCAGGTCGTTAGCCCCGCAGGTACATTACTATTAGATTCCCCAGCTCAACCTGGTTTCTTACCAGTGGCGTACGCGGCTGACTGGACTCACTTGCAACAAACCGTACCGGTTGTCAGTGAGTTACTTCAAGACACTCATACAATCGTCATTAATAAGGATTTTGCTGAGGCAAATAACGTTCACGATGGCGAAAAGATCTCGGTGCAAGGAACAGAATCGAATGCAAATTTCACGGTGAGGTTTACCTCTGCAAACATCCCATTTCCACTCATTTCTTCGAAAACCCAGCAGGAGCTAGGTCATCCCACACAAGAATTATTTTCAAAGAATAATGTTTATCCTACGGTTTTCTTCAAGACAACGCCCGGCGCAGGATTCTCTGCGATTCAGGAAGATATGAATGTCATCGCCCAGACTTTGGGGATTCCTTTTCAAGCCCTCAGTGGTGGTGCACTCGAAAGGAATTCTATGGAAGAAAACCTCAATAAAGTCTTGATGGCATGCTTTATCTTGCTCGCTGCAACCATTCTTATCTCCTGCGCAGGAGTAGCAAACTCAACCACTCTCAGCACTATCCAACGATCTCAAGATAACGCTCTGTTCCGAACCATTGGAATGCCCAGTCAAAGACTTCAACAACTCATCTCAACAGAAATCCTGATGATTTCTCTTGTTGCGGCAGTACTTGGATCGCTGGTGGGGGTCTCTATCTGTGCGATGGGATTGCAAATCTTAGCGGTTGAAGATTTAGCGGTGAAGTATTCTTTCCCCTGGATAGAGATTCTTGCAATGATATGTACTGCAATTTTGCTGAGCTGGTTGGCAGCCCTTACACCCGCACAACAAGCCGCAAAAATTTCACCCATAGAAGCCCTACAGCATACCCGCTAAACACCAAAGAGCCGGCCCCCGCGTTTGCGGGGGCCGGCTCTTACTTGTTTATTCGGTTGCGTTTTCAGCGATGTATTTCTTTACCGCTTCGGCATCATTGGGCATATCGACCACAAAACGGTCGGCATCCATAATCTCTGCAAAACGAGAGGGGATCTCGGGGTCTTTACCGATAGCTTCGTTGATGGTCTCAGCGAATTTCACCGGCAGAGCGGTTTCCAAACACACAATGGGCGTATCCACCTGGTTACGTACATCGCGGGCTACCTTCACGCCATCAGCAGTATGAGGGTCAATCAGCACCCCGTTCTTTTCTGAGCAATCGCGAATTGTCTGAACGCGATCCGCATGAGTCGACTTTCCAGACATGAAACCGTAGCGATCTGCCAGAGTGGAGAAAACGTCGTCCGCTGATAGGTCAAAGCCACCGGTTTTGACTTTCTCTCCAAAGAGTTCGCGCACGCGGTCGGCGTCGCGACCCAGTGCATCGAAAACAAAGCGTTCAAAGTTGGACGCGCGGGAAATATCCATCGACGGGCTGGACGTCACGAAAGTATCCGCCGAGCTACGTACCCGGTAATCGCCCGTCTTGAAGAATTCGTCCAACACGTCATTCTCATTGGTTGCCACAATCAGCCGGTCAATCGGGAGACCCATTTGCCGGGCAATATGTCCTGCACAAATATCGCCAAAATTGCCGGTCGGAACGCAGAAAGATACTTTTTCCTCGTTCGAGTCAGTCGTACGAATCCAAGTTGAAATGTAGTAGACCACCTGCGCCATCAGTCTCGCCCAGTTGATGGAATTGACGGCACCAATGCGGTGCTCCCGTTTGAAGTCTGCATCTGCTGAAATCGCTTTGACGACGTCCTGGCAATCATCGAACATACCATCGAGCGCAATATTGAAAATGTTGGGATCGTCCAGACCAAACATCTGAGCTTGCTGGAAAGGAGTCATGCGGTCTTTTGGAGTCAGCATAAAGACTCGAATTCCGTCGCGACCGCGCATCGCGTATTCGGCAGAGGATCCCGTATCACCCGATGTCGCGCCCACAATGGTCAGCGTGTCTTGGCGGCGTTCAAGCTCATATTCAAAAAGCTCGCCCAAAAGCTGCATCGCCATATCTTTGAACGCAGCGGTGGGGCCTTCCGAAAGATGAGCAATAAAGATACCCTCTTCCAGCTGGCTCACCGGAACAATATCTTCATGCGCAAATTTGGGCGTGTTATAGGCTCGCGCACAAATACCCTTGAGATCGTTCTTGGGAATATCATCCACGAACAATTCCAATACCTCAGCGGCAAGAGCGTGATAGCCCTCCTGCTCCAGAACAGAACGCCACTTCGTCAGTTGTGCATCATTGAGCACCGGGTATTCAACGGGCAGGTAAAGTCCGCCGTCCGCAGCTAGACCAGCAAGAAGAATATCGCAGAAAGAAAACGGAGTTTGCGAGGAATCGCGCGTGGAGATGTATTGCATAGTCCTAGGTTATCCTGTGTCGGGGTGAAGGGGCATCTGCGCCCACCATGTGGGCTTTATCCCTCTGCCAGCACCTAAGAAGTCGATGTGGCATCTGTCGGCTGAGCTTGTTCCACAGGGGATGATTTTTGTGGATTTTCGCGATCTTTCACCACGTTTTCTTGAGATCGCTGTTGAATCTTCTCAAAGTCATCTGCAAAACGCTTGACTCTTTGATAAACAGCCTCGAAATAGGTGTTTTCAATATCATGCACGTGTGAATCAACATTATTAGATTCGCGGCATTCAGCGTCGGTTTGGGCAACCTTTACTCTTTGCGATTGCGGAAGGGTAAGCGCGTAATCAGACGCCGATTCGAAAGTGGTGAAGTCGGTATCTAGGTGGTCTTTCATGCAGGTGCCCCAAGAATTCTCTACCTCTTTGTATGCCGGGTCTTCTCGAACATTTTCACCCACCGACTGCAGTATTTGGGGTGCTAACACTGCCACTTTGAGTCCGTCTTCCACCGAACCGTAGATATATTGCAGGCTTTCAGCAAAGCAACCATCGACTGCTATTTCACCCGAATCAAGTTCCATAAAATGCACAGATTTTGTACCGTGGGCAGGATTCCCCGTGTACGCTTTGAGACCGCGAGCATCATAGGTAGGGGTCTTTTTCTCCTTGGTGGGAGCAGGAAGATAACCATGTTCTTTGAGCTGGTCTGTATCTACCCCGTTGCGCAACGATGTTTGAAGCGAATAGTCCTTCTGCGCTTCGCTATATTTGCCGCCTCGTGCGCTCACACAGCGGCTCACAAAGGCACGACGAGCGTCCTCAGCTTCGGTTGAGGGTAGAGCCCACGATTGAAGCTGGTCAAGATGTTTTGAAGACGCTTTTTCGGACTCAAGATTATCGAAATTTTCTGCGGGGGCGCACGCTGTCACCCCCAATAACAGCAAGAGACTGCTCCCCAAACATAGGGATCTAAGGTGGGTGTGGTTCACACTAACGCTCCGGTGGTTCTCTGAAGGGTTTGTCTCAACTATAGTGGGAGGAAAATAATCTACATAACTGTGGACAAACCCATACCGTGAAAGATGAGAATGCCAGAACCACACCCTCTCACCGGTACGTCCCGTCGTTCCCTCATGCGCATGGCGGCAGTTGGATCGGCGGCAGGGCTCAGTGCCATAGCTGTTGCCTCTGCCCAAGCAGAATCAGCTTCCCTATTCCCCGCAGACTTTTCTTACCCAGAAGTTACCGGACCTTCCTTGACGCTTTGGGGCAGTTCTTCCTTTGACGACGCACGGGTGACTGAAAACGTTCCCTCTGGTTTGGATGCACGCCTAGATGTTCGCCTCAATGCCTATCTGGGGGTACCCGTCCTCAAATTCGGTCGCGGTGGAGAGTCCTCCACCAATATCGCCGCGCGTCGAGGTGTAGCAGGGTATGAGACGGTTCTGGGGTTTTCCAAGAACCTTATTCCTGCCTCGTCTGAACCCATCACGGTGAAACTCACCAACCCCAAAATTGCGTGGAATAACGCCACCTATTTTCCCGGTTTTATCCAGGATATTCCCGGTGTGATTAGCTCCCTGGGGAATTCAGAGGGATACTACACTTTCACACGGTCCCAAGAGGGCAAAGCACGCTATGCCCCGCATGAAACGGGCGCCGCCGATTTTGTTTCCCAACAATATCTGGTGAGCAAATCCTCCCACCACGTTATTCAAATTGGTCGAAATAATCTGAATTTGCAGGATCTCATTCGTAAGAACACGCAACAGTGTTTTGACATGGCTCCGAAGAAATCACTGGTCATGGGCCACTTTAGATATAAAGACGACGCATCTGATTCCGATCGAGCGAAGCAGGTCATCTCCTATAACGCCTGGGCTGCCAAAACTTTTGGGGATAAATTCATTGATCCTGAGAAGTGGATTATTGAAAATACTCAGCAGACCTGGCTGAGGTATGGCGATTTATCCGGTTCCGGTGTGTGGGATAAAAAGACCGATGCCGAAGACGCTAAAAATGGCAAGATTCCACGCACACTGTACGCATCAGACGGCATCCACCTCAACGGCTGGGGATATTTAGCGCTCTCCCGCATGTTAGAAGCAAAAATTAACGAACTAGGCTGGTTCGTCTAAGAATACCGCGGCGTTTAATACAAAGAAGTGCTCCCTCTGTTGAGGGAGCACTTCTTTGTAGCCTGCTCAAAGCGGAAAGCCACCGGGCTATACCTTACACATTTTAGGAATCCGTTTTTGGCTCTTCATAACGAGGGAAGACGGGCGCCGGCTGCGGTAATTCAGTGCCGGGAGTCAGTGTCTTATCCATGGATGAGAACTGACGGTCATCGTCTGCAACAGCAAGCAAATCGAGCATCTTACCCATTGAAGAAGGCATCACCGGCTGAACCAGCAGCGCCACCTGGCGGATAGTCTCAGCAGTCACAAAGAGAACGGTCTTCATTCGCTCTTCATCAGTCTTTTTCAGCTTCCACGGTTCCTGGGCAGTGAAGTAGCGGTTACAATCTGCAATCACATGCCAAATGCGCTCTAATGCTTTATGGAATGCTTGCTGATCGAAATCTACGCGGACGGGTTCCAGCAGAGCTGCGGCGTCGTCAAGCATCTTTTGATCTTCAGCGGTGAATTCGCCGTGCTCGGGCACTACTCCCCCGCAATTCTTGGCAATCATAGATAGCGAGCGCTGCGCCAGGTTGCCCAAGTCGTTCGCCAAATCTGAATTGATGCGGTTTTTGATGCCTTCGGCGGAGTAAGAGCCGTCCTGCCCGAAAGAGACTTCACGAAGCAAGAAGAAACGTAGCGGATCCAGTCCGAAGGAGCTCACCAAATCTTCGGGGTCGACAACGTTGCCTACCGACTTGGACATCTTTTCGCCGTCGACCAGGAGGAAGCCGTGGGCAAAGATTCGCTGAGGTAATTCCAAACCTGCTGACCAGAGGAAAGCGGGCCAGTAGATAGCATGGAATCGAGAAATATCTTTACCGATCATGTGTACATCTACGGGCCAGTACTTCTGGAACAGCTCGCTGTCGGTGTCGGGGAAACCTAGACCGGTGATGTAGTTGGTGAGGGCATCCACCCACACGTACATCACGTGCTTCTCATTGCCGGGAACGGGAACACCCCAGTCAAAGGTGGTGCGAGAAATCGAGAGGTCGTTAAGTCCCCCGCGCACAAAAGAGGCGATTTCGTTGCGGCGGGATTCGGGGAAGAGGAAGCCTTCCTGCTCGTAGAGGGCAAGCAGGCGATCCTGGTATTTAGAGAGGCGGAAGAAGTAGGATTCTTCTTCGGTCCAGGTCACTTCAGTACCGGTGGAAATCGCAAAGCGTTGACCGTCTCGAACTTCGGTCTCGTCTTCTGCGTAGTAGGCTTCATCGCGCACTGAGTACCAACCGGCGTACTTATCGAGGTAGATATCGCCGTTAGCTTCCATGCGCTTCCAGATAGCCTGCGAAGCCGCGTAATGATCTTCATCGGTCGTGCGAATGTAGCGGTCGTAAGAGATATCCAGAGCATCGTCCATGGCACGAAATCGGGCAGCGTTCTTATCTGCCAGTTCCTTCGCCGTCATGCCCAGCTTTTCTGCTGTGGTCTGCATTTTCTGCCCGTGTTCATCAGTACCGGTCATAAAACGTACGTCATAGCCGTCTAGTCGTTTGAAACGCGCCATAACATCGGTTGCGATGTGTTCATAGGCGTGACCGATATGGGGGTCGCCGTTGGGGTACGCGATAGCAGTAGTGATGTAAAACGGGGTTGATGTCATACGTATAACCTTAGCGCGGTAGCGGGATTTTGGGGAATTTTGCCAGGGACGATGCTGGATTTCAGCTGAGGGATCAGATTGGTTTATTCAGAGAGATCCACGCTGGCTGCGCGATCGGCTGCAACAATTTGTTTGACCGATTCGACCACTTCGGCATTCGGTGCCGAATCGAGGGCGTAGACGGCGACGGCTGCGCTCTTATCGTCCCGGCGGGATACCTGCATTCCAGCAATGTTGATGGAGGAGGTTCCCAGTACCGTGGACATTGCCGCAATCATGCCGGGTTTGTCTTTGTACTCAAGAATCAGCAGATGGTCCGTGATGGGGATTTCGAGGTCGTACCCAGTCACATTCGTAATTTTTTGGATGTGCTTGGGGCCGGTTACAGTGCCCGCAACTGAAATCGTGTTGCCGCTATTGAGCGTGGCTGAAAGAATCGTCTCGTTACGGAAATATTCCGTTTCGCTGCTGGTAGCCAAATCGACGTCGATGCCCCGCTGCTCAGCCAAAACCGGGGCGTTGACGTAGGAAACCTTATCGGAAACAATATCGGTGAACACACCTTTGAGCGCAGAAAGTTTGAGTGCCCAAACATCCTTATCAGCTATCTCACCGACCACTTTGACTTCGATGCGGGTCATGGCCTCGCCCTGAGTCATTGCGGTCAGAATACGACCGAGATTTTCTGCTAACGGAACGCCAGGTCGTACGTCCTTATCGATAGCGCCGCCCGCAACGTTGACGGCATCGGGAACCAGATCCCCGCTCAACGCCAAACGCACCGATTTGGCTACCGAAATACCGGCCTTTTCCTGTGCCTCAGCTGTGGATGCACCCAGATGAGGGGTGGTGACCACGTTGGGTAATTCGATAAAGGGCACGTTCTCTGCCGGCTCTTTGACGAAGACGTCGATTGCCGCCCCTGCGATCTCGCCGCTGCGTAGCGCCGCGTCCAAATCAGCTTCATCGATCAACCCACCGCGCGCCACGTTCACTACAAAGGCACTGTTCTTCATCTTCTTGAACGATTTGGCGTTAATCATCCCCACGGTCTCAGGGGTACGCGGCATGTGGATGGTTATGAAATCTGCTTCAGAAATCAGCTCATCGAGCTCGACTAGTTTCGCTCCTAAGGATGCCGCACGAGAGGAAGTCACAAAGGGATCATAAGCAATGATTTCTGTGCCAAAGGCTTTGAGGCGTTCGGCAACCAATCCACCGATTCTGCCCAAGCCGATAATGCCGATTTTCTTTTCATAGAGCTCCACCCCGGTAAAGCTTGAACGCTTCCACTCCCCCTGTTTCATAGAGGCATCTGCAGGAGCTACATTGCGAGCGATTCCCAAAATATGGGCTACCGTGAGTTCAGCGGCAGAAATCACGTTTGAGGTGGGAGCATTGACCACCATGACGCCAGCTGCAGTGGCAGCTTTAATATCAACATTATCTAGCCCTACCCCAGCGCGAGCAATGACTTTCAGGCGAGTGCCTGCGGCAATGGCTTCTCCATTGAGCTGAGTGGCAGAACGAATCATGACGGCGTCCGCCTCAGCCAAAGCGGGAAGTAGTTCGGAGCGGTTGGCGCCGTCGCAGTGTCTAATCTCGAAGTCAGACCCCAAAGCTTCGACGGTGGCGGGTGAGAGTTCTTCTGCGATGAGTACTACAGGCTTGTTCGTCACGGTGACACGTTTCCTTAGATGGTGGGGGTCTTGAAGTAGGATGCGAGGATGAAAACCGCCCTCGGCTATGCGCGCGAAGGCGGTTTTCTCACCGCTGAGCGGCAGTTATGCGCACGCACATTTAGCGAGCAACATTGCCTTCGGTGTAATCATCTTCAGCTTTGTTCCAGGAGAAGAGCTTGCGCAGTTCACGACCGGTCTTTTCAATTGGATGAGCTTCGCCCTTGGCACGCAATTTCTTGAATTCGGTGCCACCTGCAGCCTGATCTTCCATAAATCGCTTAGCAAAAGTGCCATCCTGAATATCAGAGAGAACAGCCTTCATGTTCTCCTTGACCTCTGGGGAAATCACGCGGGGACCGGATACATAGTCGCCGAACTCTGCTGTATCTGAAATAGACCAGCGCTGCTTGGCAATGCCGCCTTCAATCATCAAATCAACAATTAACTTCAGCTCGTGCAGAACTTCAAAGTAAGCGATTTCAGGCTGGTAGCCCGCTTCAGTAAGAGTTTCAAAGCCGTACTGAACCAGTTGGGAGGTACCGCCGCATAGCACAGCCTGCTCACCGAAGAGATCCGATTCGGTTTCCTCAGTGAAGGTGGTTTCGATGACGCCAGCGCGGGTAGCGCCCAAGCCCTTTGCGTAGGCGAGCGCACGGTTCTTGGCGTTGCCCGAAGCGTCTACTTCAACAGCAACGAGGGCGGGCACGCCGCGTCCTGCTTCAAATTCACGGCGTACGGTATGGCCGGGGCCCTTGGGGGCAACCATAGCTACGTCAACGCCGGAAGGAGCTGTGATGTAACCAAAACGAATATTGAAACCGTGGGCGAAGAACAGAGCGTTACCTTCGGTCAGGTGGGGCTCAATCTCATTCTTGAAGACTTCTGCCTGAACCTGGTCAGGTGTCAGAATCATGATGATGTCTGCTTCTTCAGCTGCTTCAGCAACACTTGCAACGCGCAGACCCTGGGCTTCGGCCTTTTCACGGGACTTTGAGCCTTCAGAGAGACCTACAACAACATCAATACCAGAATCGCGCAAGTTCAGTGCGTGGGCGTGGCCCTGAGAGCCGTAGCCGATGATTGCAACTGTCTGATCGGAGAGCAAGCCCAAATCGGCGTCGTCGTTGTAATAAATAGTTGCTGCCATGATGCAGTTACTCCTTCTTTTGTGGAAAAGCGGTTCACCTCTGTTTAAGGTGAAGATCTTATCGAGTGAAGTATTCTACCCACTCAAAACTTTTTAGTGGCGGGTTGCCTTTTCGCTCATCGACCGCGGGCCGCGGGACAGCCCAAGGGTTCCCGCACGCACAATTTCGCGGATGCCAAAGGGCGCCAGTACATCGAGCAGAGCACCAAGCTTCTCTGCCGAACCGGTTGCTTCAATCACCACCGATTCGGGGGAAACATCAACGATGGACGCGCGGAACAAATCAGCCGCTTGAGTCACCTGCAAACGCGCCTGAGCGTCGGCTCGCACCTTAATCATGATGTGATCACGTTGAACTGATGTCTCTGCCGGGAGTTCGACTATTTTGAGCACGTGAATTAGCTTGTTGAGCTGTTTGGTGACCTGCTCAAGAACCTGCTTCTCGGCGTCCAACACGATGGTGATGCGCGAGATACCCGAAATTTCAGTGGGACCTACCGCCAACGAATCGATGTTGAACATACGCCGTGCGAACAAACCAGATACGCGGGCGAGAACACCTGGTTTATCTTCTACCAGAACTGAAAGAGTGTGTCGGTTCATTATGCGGCGTCTCCAAAATCGGGTGAGGTGTTCTTGGCAATTTGAATAAGGTCGTTTGAAACACCGGCGGGAACCATTGGCCATACCATCGCATCGGGGCTTACGGTGAAGTCCACAACCACCGGGCGGTCATTGATCTCAAGCGCCTGGCGGATGGTGTCATCGACGTCGTCGTCCGATTCGCAACGTAACGCCGCGCAGCCATAAGCTTCGGCAAGTTTGACGAAATCAGGGATTCGTTCGGTCCCGTGCCCGGTTTTCAGGTGGGTGTTGGAGTACCGTCCGTCATAGAACAGGTTTTGCCACTGGCGCACCATTCCAAGCGAGGAGTTATTGATAATCGCTACCTTGATGGGGATGTTGTTTTGTACGCAGGTTGCTAGCTCCTGGTTGGTCATCTGGAAGCAGCCATCACCGTCAATTGCCCATACAACTTTTTCTGGTTCTCCTACCTGGGCTCCCATTGCTGCAGGTACCGAATACCCCATGGTTCCAAGGCCTGCGGAGTTGATGAAGTGGCGGGGTTTCTCATGTTTGATGAAGTGCGCGCTCCACATTTGGTGCTGCCCCACGCCGGAGACATAAATGGCATCCGGTCCGGTTAACGCAGAGATTCTTTCCAGAACGTATTGCGGTGAACCCAGCCCATCTTCGGTTTTCACATAGCCCAGTGGGTAGTCCGTTCGAATCTTATTGAGATAGGTCCACCAACCGGAAAGATCGGGTAAGGAGTTGCTGTAATCTTTGGCTAGGATTTCAGCCAAATCTGGCAGGACGTTTTTCAAGTCCCCCACGATGGGCACGTCCGCATAGCGGTTCTTGGATATTTCCGCAGGGTCAATATCGATGTGGATGACCTTGGCGCCGGGCGCAAACGAATCTAGGACGCCGGTCACACGGTCATCAAATCGGGCTCCCAGAGTAATCAGCAAATCTGATTTCTGCAGGGCTGTTACTGCAGGTACGGTGCCGTGCATGCCTGGCATTCCAAGATTTTGTTCGTGGGAGTCGGGGAAAGCACCTCGGGCCGTCAAGGTAGTAACGACTGGAGCCTTAATCGTTTCTGCCAAGCTCATCAATTCTTCAGAAGCATTTGCCTTAGTCAGACCGCCGCCCACGTAGAAAACCGGACGTTGCGCTTCTGCAATCAGACGTGCGGCCTCACGAATCTGCTTGATATGTCCCTGGGTAACGGGCTTATACCCTCGTACTTCAGTCTTCGGCGGCCAGGTGAAATCCATCATGCCCTGCTGCGCATCCTTGGTGATATCGACCAAGACGGGACCGGGGCGTCCGGTGCGCGCAATATGGAAGGCAGTTGCTATGCAACGTGGGATTTCTTGTGCATCGCGCACCATAAAAGAATGTTTGGTGATGGGCATAGTCATACCCACAATGTCAGCTTCCTGGAAAGCATCGGTACCGATGACTGAAGATGCAACCTGTCCCGTAATCGCAACCATCGGAACAGAGTCCATGTTGGCATCTGCCAAGGGAGTCAACAGGTTTGTAGCACCGGGGCCCGATGTCGCTATGCAAACGCCGACGTTGCCCGTTGCAATAGCGTATCCCTGGGCGGCGTGACCCGCTCCTTGCTCATGGCGTACGAGAATATGGTTCAATTTTTCCGAATCAAACAGTGGATCATAGGTAGGAAGAATCGCCCCGCCCGGTAGACCAAAAATATCGGTGACGCCCAACAGCTCCAGCGAGCGCACAATCGCCTGCGAACCTGTCATTCGGATGGGATCTGCTGAACCTGCTGTAATGGTTTCCTGCTGGTTGCTAGGCTGCGACGAACTTGATTCGTGGGGAGAAGTGGAGTTTCCCGTGGTCATACACGTTCCTCTGGGGTTGGCCATGAGCGTTGAACCCATAGCAAAGGTTTGGTTTTCTTCTACTGTTTCTCGGGTCTTCGGTTATTTGGATAATAAAAAACCCCTTTACTCTGGGGAGCGAAGGGGTGCGCAAGTTGGCATCAAAAATGACCTCTAGGCGCCCCTAGGCAATCACTAGAAGGTTAATGATTTGGTGAGTAGCAACTAGCATTTTCATAGTTTTAATACTGGTGGGGCACGCCACAAGTGTCAAAGGTGTCTCACAGTTCAAGATTGACCAGGTGTAGTACACCCGATGTTCATTTTTCAGAAAGTCATTGCTCTGATCTGCGTAAACTTTATTTTGCAGCCAGGATATGAGGACGAGGTGACGTCATATGTTCTCGCGGCGTAATAGTCGTTAGGCTTCTTATTCCAAAAGGTAGACTGGCACCCATGAACGAGCCATTACTCACTAACGAAGAGGTCGGGAAGTCCCTCCACCCCGTTTTTGACACCCAAATTATCAATTACGGCGCCTACAACCTCGTCTTTGCCACAGGGTCGGCTATCTATCGAAATCCAGATATCGCCGCCGGGCAGAAACCCGAGCAAAACCATTTCCTCATTGGCTACCGGGAACTTCCCCAAGAAGTTATTGTTGCCCCGGTTGAACTTCCAGCCGTCTCTGCAGCAGGCTCCCCCACGTCGATTGACAACACCAATGCGTTGCGAGCCTATGCAGTTGGGCCCCGCAGCTTAGGTCTGGAATCGACCAACGGCACATCGTTCTTTCTTCGCTTTCAAGAAAAAATGGAGGTTACGACGTCGGCGGGTTCGGGCATCCTCGACCAGCGCCTCGACATTGAAGATTTCTTCAAATTTCTCGAAACTTCATGGCTAGAACCGTTTGAAGACTAATGCGGTCATAGGGTAAAGAAAATTTGCATAAAAAAGACCGGTTCTTTCGAACCGGTCTTTTTATGTGGTGCGCCCCCTCGGACTTGAACCGAGAACCCATTGATTAAGAGTCAATTGCTCTGCCAATTGAGCTAGAGGCGCTTACCTGTTGCCTTGCAACGAATAAAAACTATACAGAGAACATGCGCTACAGCGCAAATTGAATTCATGCAAGATGCATCACATGAATTAACTTCATCAAAGAGTAGAAAATACAAAAAAACCGGTTCTTTCGAACCGGTCTTTTTATGTGGTGCGCCCCCTCGGACTTGAACCGAGAACCCATTGATTAAGAGTCAATTGCTCTGCCAATTGAGCTAGAGGCGCTTGCCTGTTGCCTTGCAACGAATAGATACTCTACACAGGTATTTTAGTCTTGGCAACTCAGGCTCATTCCATGTTGCCAAGGCCACAGGTTTCCGGGTTTATTCTTCAAAGTTGCTTGCCCGAGCCGACGCTAGCATCTCTGGGGTAATCACATCGAGAACTGCAGTGATGGGACCATCCTTAGGTTCCATCTGCACTTCAGATCCCTCAGAATCAAGACCGGTTGACTTTAAAGCAGTATTGCGCTCGTCTCGCAAAATGGCGTTCGCGCCTTCCTGCCTCGACAGCTCGTGCACAATATTGAGCAACATCTCGCGAAACTTAGGGTCGGCAAGCCCTGCCGTCCCCGACAGCGTTGTATCGATATTCTCTGCTCGTTCCAAGACCTCCTTACCCTGGGGAGTAATCCCCAAGAGATAACCCCGTCGATCTACGGTATTGCGGGTTCGATAAATGTGACCGTGAGATTCCAACCGGGCAAGAGTTTTGCCCATTGTCTGTGCTTGAACGCCCACAATAGACGCCACATTCACCTGCGAAATGGTCCCTGCCTTGGAAATAACTCCCAAAGCGGTGACACCCGCATGTGTGAGACCGAGTTCTTTCAGCTGGTTATTCCAGCTATGCTCCAGCATTCGTGCTGCAGTAGATAACAAACGATTTATTGACCAATTACCAATATCAGGCATGGCAACATTATAAGGACACACAACTAAAAATAGTAAGCAAGCGGAGCTTTTTTATTCAAAATTTATGTTTTTCACGACAATCAGAGGGGCTCTGGAGAAAAAATATATGGGCGCGCGAGAAATCAATCGATAAAATAAGTCTCGATATGCAACCTGTTCTCGATGGAGAAATGTTAATGACGCACCTAACCCCAGGCACTCCCGCCCCCGATTTTTCCCTCTATGATGCCGAAAACAAACTTCATACCCTCAGTCAGTTCAAGGGACAGAAGGTAATTCTTTATTTTTACCCCAAAGCTTCCACTCCCGGCTGCACCACTCAAGCCTGTGATTTCCGAGATAATATTGCCTCGTTAGCATCCCACGGCTATCAAATTTTAGGCATATCACCAGATGCCCCCGCAGCCCTGGAAAAATTTCGAACAGAGAATGACCTCAATTTCCCGCTACTTTCCGATGAAGATCACAGCGTTGCCGAAGCATACGGCGCGTGGGGCGAGAAAAAGAACTACGGTAAGACTTATGTGGGGCTTATCCGATCCACATTCGTCATCGATGAAAACAGTGATATAGAACTAGCTCAGTACAATGTGCGCGCCAAAGGTCATGTATCTAAGCTGCGCAAAGATTTAGCAATTGATCCACGCTAGATTCAGTTCTTCGACCATGTGCAAACTATCTCGTCTTCGGGTTTGAAGAGTCTCTAGCTATGCTGTAGTATCTCTTAGGTACTTCGGTTTCGCCCGAAGAAATGCGCGAGTGGTGAAATTGGCAGACACGCAGGATTTAGGTTCCTGTGCCTTACGGCGTGAGGGTTCAAGTCCCTCCTTGCGCACCAAGTTTTGAAGAGCCCATCCAGAGCGGATGGGCTCTTTTGCTTTATATACAATGAAGTATGCAGATTTTTCCGCTCTCATCATCGGTGGAACAGTGCACCAAGCCGATCATGCCTGAAAGGTGAAAAAGTTGGGTCAGCATTTTACGCGGCGTCGTATGTTGCAGCTAAGCGGTCTCCTCACCGCAGGAATCAGTTTGAGCGCCTGCTCCTCCGAAAATTCCTCCGCCGATAGCCCTACATCTGCCCATCCGGTAACCTTCCGTTTTGCTAATGCCGCAGAAACATCCAGTCTGGACGTCGGAACCTCGGGCACCTTAGAAACAGCGCGAATTTCCGCGCAAATTTTAGAACCGCTCGTGCGTGCGAACATCAACACCGGTGAACCCGAAGCTTCACTTGCCTCTGACTGGTCTGTTTCAGACGATTACCGCACCTACACTTTCACGCTGGTCTCTGGAGTGAAGTTTCAGGACGGCACAGATTTCAATGCCGCTGCAGTCGTCAAAAATTACCAGCGATGGGTCTCTGTCTCCCAGGACACCGCATCAAACTCCCACATCGAATATCTGCAAATACTGAGCTCTCTCAATTCCAAGGATGGCAAAACACCGCTAGTCACCGATTGCCAGGAACACGAGGGGAAAGTAATCTTCACTCTTTCCCGCCCATCGGCTTCTTTCCTCCGTGCACTCACTCAGCCAGCATTCGGCATCTGCGCGCCATCTGCCCTCACCAAAAATCTCTCGCTCAAAAAATTTCCTGTGGGCACCGGCGCTTATACCGTGACCTCGTGGGATGGCCGCGCCGCCCAGCTCGACTACTACACCGGATTTAGGGGCGACAAACCCACCGTAGAACGTATTATCTTCACCGCCATTCCCGATGCGGAAAAACGTTTTGTGGCAATGCTGAACGACGAAGTAGACGGCTACGACCTGGTAGGTGGAGATAACTACGTGGAACTAGCCCGCCACGGCAAACTCACCCAGCCAAGAGACCCCTACTCCATCTGCTACATTAGCTTTAACCTGCAAAACAAGATTCTCTCTAGCCGGGAAATGCGCTCAGCCATCGCTCACGCCGTCGACCGAAATTTCTTGGTCAAGAAGTATTTCCCCCAGGGTACAAACGTTGCAGTAGATTTTCTGCCGTCCTTGTTCATGATGAAGAACGAAGACACCTCGGCGTATTACACGCATAAAACCGATATCACTGCAGACCGCCTGAAAGAGGCAGGCTACAAGGGGGAGCCCATTGAGTTCTACTACCCCACCGATGTTTCTCTGCCGTGGATGATTTCACCCGAAGTTATTTTTGCATCTATCTCAGCTGACCTTGTCAAAGCAGGCATCAATATTACGCCTAAGCCGGTGCCGTGGACCGATGGGTATCTCGATATCATCAGCAAACCCAGCGAAACACGAGGTTTAGCACTGACTGGGTTTGTTGGCTCCTACCGCGACCCCAATGCCTTCCTCTCGCGCGTACTGGCTCCGACGTCGGAAATTATTTCTCAGGCAGAGAAGACTAAAGCAGTGGCACCCGATGTCGATGTTGAAGCTAGCCCCTTGCCTGTACCCACACCCTCAGCAGTAGAAAAAGACCGGGAAGAACTGGTAGTGAGCTACCGCGAAATACTCGAAGCGATTCGCAACGCTGACCAGCTGATTGATGACCAGGAACGGAAAGAAGCTTACACAGCCATCAATCTGAAGGTTGCCCAGCTCATGCCCGCTTTTCCGCTGTGCTATCCCGTATCCGCAGTAGCTTTGGGCCAGCGCGTTAACTACTACCCGCTGAGTGCTACCGCGGTCTCAGAATTTGCCTTAGCAAACGTCAAATCCTAAACAATATCCAAAATCGAGCTTCATAAGTCTGCCTCTTATTTCCTCCACGCCATAGAACGAGTTAGTCTAAAAATAAAGGCGTGCTGAATCACGCAACATCGGTGCCTGATGGCGCCGCAGACGAAATTATGGGAGTTTAGCGTGGCTAACTACGAAACCACCGACGTCGTCCTTGTAGGTGGCGGCATCATGAGCGCGACACTGGGTGTGTTGCTCAAAGAACTAGAACCTTCCTGGAATATTGTGCTCCTGGAACGCCTCGATCAGGTCGCCCAGGAATCGTCTAATCCCTGGAACAACGCCGGTACCGGACACTCCGCTCTGTGCGAGCTGAACTATGCTCCTGCCGCAACAGATGGCACTGTCAACACAGCCAAAGCCTTGGGCATTAACGAGCAGTTCCAGGTATCCCGCCAATTCTGGGCAACTTTGGTTGAAGAGAAAAAACTCAAAGACACACAGTGGATTAACCCCGTTCCGCATATGTCCTTAGTATTTGGCGATGCTCACTCAAAGTACCTTGCTGCGCGCAATGAAGCATTTAAAGCAGAAAAGTTATTTGAGCGTATGCAGTTCTCCACCGACCCTGAGCAAATTCGCCAGTGGGCTCCGCTGACGATGGAAGGTCGCGACCCTTCTGTTTCTGTAGCTGCCAGCTGGTCACCCGAGGGTACCGACGTGGATTTCGGTGCACTTACCCAGAACCTCGTGAACTACCTTGTATCGCAGGGCATCGAGGTGCGCTACGGTCAGGAAGTCACCAACGTCACCCAGGAAAGCGATAAGTCCTGGACTATCGACGTACAGAACCGTTTGCGTAAAGGTGATTCTTCCACGATTCGTGCGAAGTTCCTCTTCCTCGGTGCCGGTGGTGGCGCTCTCCATCTACTTCAGAAGTCAGGCATCAAAGAGGGAAAAGGATTTGGCGGGTTCCCTGTATCCGGTCTTTTCCTACGCAACACCAACGAGACAACGGCAGATCTGCACAACGCCAAGGTCTACGGTCAGGCATCTGTGGGCGCACCTCCCATGTCCGTACCGCACCTCGACACCCGCTACGTTAACGGCAAGCGCTCCCTATTGTTCGGCCCCTACGCCGGTTTCAAAACGAACTTCCTCAAGCAGGGTTCCTTGCTTGACCTACCCCGCTCGCTACGCCTGGATAACCTCTACCCCATGATGAAGGCTGGCTTGGATAACATGGACCTCACAAAGTACCTCATCGGTGAGTTGTTGAAGAATCAAGAGTCGCGGGTGCGTTCTCTGCGCGAATATTACCCCGAGGCAGTGGGCGGAGAGTGGGAGCTCATCACCGCCGGTCAGCGCGTGCAGGTCATGAAGAAAGACGCCCAAAAGGGCGGTGTGCTCCAGTTCGGCACTGAGCTCATCTCTTCTGCGGATGGTTCTATTGCAGCTCTCTTAGGTGCTTCCCCCGGTGCTTCGACTGCTGTTCCCATCATGCTCCGCTTGGTACAGCAATGCTTCCCTGATCGCTTTAGCACCTGGGAACCCCGTATTAAAGAATTGGTCCCTGCCTTCGGAACCAAGCTCAACGATAACCCCCAACTTGCCGATGAAATCATGAGCCACACTGCTCGTGTACTTGGAATCAACAACTAAGCGCCGGAGAACCTACTCCATTGAGAGCCCATCATGACAGGTCCGAAACACTGAAGCGTTTCGGACCTGTTCTTTCCCAAATAAAATCATTGATATTCTTCTACCCGCGCTTCAGAATTCACGGTGAATACATAGGGTAAGCTAACTTAGTACTCACCAGCTCCTGTACTTAATGAAGAGGATTTTATGGCAACCCTTGATGAGCAAACTGTCAAGAGAGCTCAAACGGATCACGAATCTACCCAGAGCAAATCAGACAAGCTCTCCAGCGTCTCAGCTTCAAACTGGGGCTACATTTTTAAACGATCTTTTAATAAGTTCTTGGCGGACGGCTCCACCGACCTAGCTGCAGCCCTCACCTACTTTGCAGTGCTCTCCATTTTCCCTGCGCTACTGGCTATTGTTTCAACCTTGGGTGTGTTTGGGCAGGGCGACGCCACCGCTAACGCAATTCTTAAGTTCCTCGGCGATTTTGCACCCAAGGACATCATGCCTCTGGTGGAAGAACCTATTCGAAACCTCTCCTCCGGTAGCGGTGCAGGGTTTGCTCTAATTATCGGTATCGTGGGTGCCCTCTGGACCGCGTCAGGTTACGTGGGTGCCTTTGGTCGTGCGATGAATAAGATCTACCGAGTCACCGAAGGACGCCCCATTTGGGTACTTCGCCCCTGGAATCTACTGGTCACCGCAGGGTTAGTTCTGCTCGTTGTTCTCATGATGCTTGTTCTGCTACTCAGCGGATCAGCCCTTGATTTCCTCAACAACATCATTCCCGGCGTCGATCTTTCGGGCTTTACAGCGGTATGGCTATGGGTTCGCTGGCCCGTTATCTTCGCCATCGCGGTAGCGCTCATTGCGTTGCTCTACTACGGCACTCCTAATATCAAGCAGCCTAAGTTCCACTGGCTCTCCCCCGGCGCACTTATTGCTTTGATTACCATGGGCATTGCAGGAGTTGGCTTCACTTTCTACGTGACCAACTTTGGCAAATACAATGCCACCTACGGAATGATCGGCGGCGTCATCGTTCTGTTACTCTTCCTCTGGATTATGAACAATGTCTTGCTCTTCGGTGCACAGATTGATGCCGAAATTGAGCGTGTCCGTGAACTTCGCGCAGGTATCCGTGCTGAAGAAACTCTTACTTTAGAGCCTCGCTCAGACACCATGGCTTTGAAGAACATCGAAAAGCAGGACAAGCTGGTTGAAGAAGCACGCGCCATCCGGTTGGAGAATAACGGTGTTGACTTTGAGCAAAAGGCAAAAGATTTAGAAGATTCTGAAAAGTAAACAGTTCTTTTCTATCAGGTCTTTAACCAGATGAGGTGGGTTCCCCCTAGCCGGGGAGCCCACCTTTTCTATTAGAGTTGGGAACATGACTACGTTTCCTCCTGTGGAGTACATCAGCTATCCTTTGCCCCAGCAGGGCGCTCCGTTTGTCGTCCTGATTCACGGATTTGCCGCAACCGCCGAGCAGGTCTGGATCAAGACCGGTTGGATTCGCAAGTTACAAGCTCAGGGTTTGCACTGCATCACCGTGGGTTTGCCGTACCATGGGCAGGACTTTTTGCGGGACGACGCGCGGTCAGCCAGCACCGCGCAGGGCTTCGAAAAGTCTGCGCTCCCCGCCAAAGGTAAAACGTATACAGCCGCAGTTGAAGGTGCTCTTTTTCGGTTGAGTCAACAAGTCGGGCATCCCCTGCATGTGGTGGGGTTCTCAGCAGGGGCTCGTATCGCCTGGGAATTTGCCATTAATCACCCCGAGAACGTCAGAACTGTCACCGTGGCTGGGTTCCCCCAAAAAAACCATATCGAGGACTTAAAGAATTACCTCAGCGGACGTCAGCATGAAGCGATTGACACCGTTTTTCGCGAACTCATTGACCACTCGCCCATTACCACCGAGGGGCTATTGCAGTTCGTCTCAGCACCCCACGAAGGCGAATTTGACCCTGCCCAGCATCACCCCAAAGTCCCGACCCTTGTTGTGGGTGGCACAGCAGATACAGTCTCTGGAAACGGAGATTGGCTGTATGAGGCACTAGAGATAACTGATGTCCCCCACCGCAGAGAAATTCTCTCCGGACGGGATCACATTAATGCGCTCACCAGCGGCATATTCAAGAAAGCCGTGATGCAGTGGATTCAAGAATTTGAGCCGTAAATCATTCCTCTTCGCGTGAACTGAACTTATCAGAATGCTGAGGATTAGATACGATTGAAAAAATCTTTATGTTTGCTCCATGAAAGGATGATTAATGCATCAGGTTAAAGCAGTAGTCGTTATGGCAAAGAATGAACCTGCCACCGTTACCACAATCAATGTTCCAGATCCCGGCCCCGGTGAAGTACTCGTTCAGGTCAAATCCTGCGGCGTCTGCCAAACGGACCACCACTACATCGAAGGCGGCGTAGGAGACAACTTTCCCTACCTGCTGGGCCATGAATCAACCGCTGTTGTAGAGTCAGTGGGCGAAGGTGTCACCCACGTAGAACCCGGTGACCTCGTCATCCTCAACTGGCGTGCGGTATGCGGCGAATGCCGCGCCTGTAAGAAAGGGCAGTTGCAGTACTGCTTCAATACCCATAATGCTACTCAAAAAATGACTCTTGAAGATGGCACTGAACTAGAAGCAGCTCTAGGAATTGGGTCCTTTGCGGAGAAAACCCTGGTTGCTGGTGGACAGTGCACCAAGATTGATGCCGATATTGACGAAAAAGATTATGCGGCAATTGGTCTTCTAGGTTGCGGTATTACCGCCGGTGTGGGGGCGGTACTCAACACCGGCGAGCTCAAACGCGGTGAATCGGTTGCTGTAATTGGTTGTGGCGGCGTCGGTGTTGCAGCTATTGCCGGTGCCAAGCTAGGGGGCGCTACCACCATCATCGCTGTGGATGTGGACGACACTAAGCTCGCCCGCGCCAAGGATCTCGGCGCCACCCATACCATCAACTCAACCTCAACCGATCCGGTAGAGAAAATTCGTGAACTGACCGATGGCTATGGCGCTGACTTGGTCATTGACGCCGTCGGCATCAAAGAGACCTTCCAGCAGGCGTTCTATGCCCGTGACCTCGCCGGACGAGTCGTACTGGTGGGCGTTCCCTCCCCCGGTACCTCCTGGGATATTCCCCTCGACGACGTCTTCGGCCGTGGGGGATCCATCAAATCAGCATGGTATGGGGATACTCTGCCTTCGCGTGATTTCCCCATGTTCGTCGACCAGTACCAACTAGGTCGTTTGCCCCTCGATCAGTTCGTGACCGAGCGAATTTCTCTCGAGGATGTCAATGATGCCTTTGAGACCATGAAGACCGGCAAGGTGCTTCGTTCGGTTGTGGAACTTTAGGAGACAACAATGAGTGAAAAAATTGAAAAAGTTGTAACGACGGGAACCTTTTCACTCGATGGCGGAATCTGGGACGTTGAAAATAACGTCTGGATTGTAGGCAACGAGAAATCGGTGATTATCATAGATCCCGCTCACGACGTCGATAAAATTTCGAAAGCAGTGGACGGTCGAAACGTTGAAAAGATTCTGCTTACCCACGCCCATGATGACCACATTGGTTCAGCCAAAGAAGCCGCAGACCGTTTTGAAGCACCGGTCTACCTCAATTCAGCAGATCGGCAACTCTGGGAAATGGTGTACCCCAGCTGGGATTTTGACGAAGATCTCGCCGAAGGAACTCTTCTGAGCATTGGTGATACTGAACTTCGAGTGCTTGAGACACCCGGTCACTCCCCTGGCTCGGTATGTTTTTACGCGCCAGATTTGAGCTGGGAAAACTCTGACGGTGTCGTCTTCAGCGGAGACACGCTGTTCCAGGGCGGTCCCGGAGCAACTGGTCGCTCGTTCAGCGATTTCCCCACTATCCTCAATTCGATTACGGGAAAATTGCTGGTGTTACCTGATTCCACTGCGGTTCTCACCGGTCATGGTGAGGAAACAGGAATCGGACTAGAAGCCGGCGATGTCGAAGAATGGACCAAGCGCGGTCACTAACCGTCAGCGTTTTCTTTGAGAATAAGCAAGGAGCTCAGCACGATGGTGCTGAGCTCCTTGCTTATTCTTATTTATTCTTAGGCCTCTCCAGCTGGAGAAGATGCAGTCTCTCTTCATAACGCCGCCTCCATTGGAAGCCAAAGAGTTGCCCGGTGCAAAAGAACAGAGTGGCAGCAACAAGTGGAACCAGTAGAGACGCCGATTGACCTGTCATATTGCTCATCAGCACTGCCCATACGTACCCCAGAGATAGTCCACCGATGTATGTGGATTGAGTGCTGGAATGGGACAAGACGATGTTTCCCCGGGCAGAGAGCCTGGTAATAATCGTGTCCATACACATCAGGGCAGCACCGATAGCGCAGCCAAAGAAGATGAGCACGAAAATCGTCCAGAAAACCGCACGCGGTAACGAGAGTGTCAGAGTTGCCATCACCAATAAGCCGGAAATCAGTAACCAGCCTTCCCATGTGGCAAACCGTTGAAGGTTTCCCACCAGGAAAAGGCAGGTCACAGCCCCTGCAACTCCCATAATCCCCAGATAGATACCTACGGTTTCTAGGGTTTCAGTTTGTACTGCCCGAATCACTAATGCGGACTGCGTTGCCCCGATGGCGATACCTAGAAAAGTTGCCCCCAACATCGGCAACCAGCCCAGTTGCTGGCTGTCTTTTCCTAAATCTTCCACGCGCGGTTCGGAAGTTTCAGAACCTAATGATTGGGGGTTCAGCGCTGATGGCTTCCATAACACGAACATCATGCCCACCACGTTGATGACGATGACGGCGAACAGGGAGGATTGAACACCACCTAAAATGGACACCAAACCCACAATCGCAGCAGCGACCGGTAGGGCTATCACGTCAAGGATTGATTCAAACGCTGAAGCATAAATGAGGTTGTTGCGATACTTGACTTCCTTATACTGACCACCCCAAAACAAACGCATAATCGAACCTAGAGGGGCGGTCGTGAGACCAGCAAGAAGGGCAGCCAGAAGCAACAAAATAATTGATCCACCAGCACCGGACGTCGTAAACCTGCCGGTCTGAATCATCAAGAAAGCCACGGCTGGAATATTTAGTGTTGCTGCAACCATCAGAACTCGGCGGTACCCGACCCTGCGAGAGAGATTGCGGTAGGTTCGTTGCGTTGCTGCGGAGCTCAGCGCCACCAAACCTGCAGCATAGGCACCCAGTGAAACTTCTCCCGTTTGATGTGCCATCACCAGGAGCACCGACAGAGCAATCATGAAAGACGGCAGACGCATCAAAATAGAAAAGACCAAAAGTTGACGATCAACGGGGCGGTAGCTCTCCCTCAGTTGCTCCCGCATAGCCCGAGTCTTTTGCCAAATCTTCTCACTGCGTCGTCTTTTACTGCCGGAATTAGCTGGGGATTCTGCAGGCCGAGTATCTGAGGTCATCTCACGGGCGAGGTGTTTCAAGGGTTGATCCTTCCGGTGAGGTACTGAGCGTAATATGCAAGGGAATTCGATTCTTCATCTCAGCCACGTGCGAAATGAGACCAATCACGCGGCCACCTTCTCGCAAATTATCGAGTGTACCCATCACTTCTTCCAGTGTGGATTCATCGAGCGTACCGAATCCTTCGTCTACAAATAGCGTATCAATTTCGATACCGCCGTTGCGCTGTTGGACGACGTCCGCCAGCCCCAGTGCGAGCGCCAATGAGGCCATGAAAGTCTCGCCACCGGAGAGGGTAGCGGGAGTGCGTTCTCTCGCAAGCCAGCTATCGAAAACGGCGATTTCTAGACCAGATTTGCCCCGCCCTGTTTTGGCATCGGTGTGGCGCAGCTTGAAGCGGCCATGCGTCATGCTTTCCAGATGCAAGGTGGCTGCGAGCGCTACCTCCTCCAGTTGCGCTGCCAGCACAAAGGTGGTGAGAGACATAGCAAGACGGTTATCGGTTGTATTGCCTGCTGCAATATCGGCAAGACGGCGGTGCATCTGAGCGGTCTCAATGAGCTTTTCGTTGCGGGCCGTGATACGTGTATGTTCTGCCCGCAGTTGCTGAAAACTATGGTGGGCACTGGCGAGTTGCGTTTCCCAGCGGATGAATTGTTCGCCGATGTGCTGGGTTTTTTCGAGTTGTTCGGTGAGGAGCTCGCATTCTTCAGCGGTGGGGGGCTGCATCCCCATTTCTTTGTTTTCTTTGATGTCTTGTTGTGCTGGGGTATCTAGTCGTGCTTGGATACCGCTGAGTGTGTTGTTATAGGTGGTGATTTCTTCTTCGAGCTTGGTCAGAGTTGCCGCAGGCAGGGCGCTTTCTCGGATTTCTGACTCCCCTGTGAAGATTGAGTCCTGTAATTTTGCCTGGGAAAGCGTTTGTTGATCGACTTCTACCTGGTGAGCGTGCACATAGTCATTTCCTGTTTTTTGGAATTTTTTGAGCAGAGGCAGTAGCCGTTGAAGGCTGTGCAGAGTGTTTGCCCAAGACAATTCGGTGCGATGAGTTTCAAGGTGGGTTCGTTCTAACTGATGTTGTTCTTGGAGTACCTGTATTTCTGATTCGAGACGGGAAATTTCAAGCGCCTTCTGTCGCATCTGTTGGGCGGTGGACTCTTGTTGGTCCTTCAGCTTTGTTGCTGCGTTTTTGAGTTCGGTAGCACGGTGGGCACGGTGCTTTAGTTCTTCTAAACGTGCTTGTGCCTTATTGAAGTTGTCGAGGGCTTGTTCGACGTCGATAGCACCCACCTCTTGGAGATTTTCTGCTGTGGCCCGGGCGGCGGTGAGTTGAGTTTGGGTTTCTTGGGCTTCTACTTCTGCAGCATTTCGCGCGACTCGGGCATTCTTGACCTCTGATTCTTCGACCAGTTCTTGTGTAACCTCTCCTGCAGCAGGACGTGGGTGCTGGCAAGAACCACAGACGGGGCATGGTTGGTTGTCTTCGAGTTGGTTTGCTAAGGATTGAGCTGCTTGTGCGTAGCGAAGATTTTGAAGCGCTTCCGCGTGGTGCGCCAGCTTTTGCCTGTTTTGTTCGGCGACTTGGGCTTGTACAACTTTGCGCTCTAGTTTTTTGAGATGCTCGTCTAGCTGCCGTGAAAGTTCTACTACTTTTTGAGTGCGGTCGAAGGCTGCGGTGAATTCGGCGAGTTCAATTTCTGCCCGATGGAGACTCTCTTGCTCTTTTTCGGTCGTGGCAAGTTTTTGCGCTGATTGTTCTGCTTGTTGCTCTAATACTTGAACTTGCTTTTCATGGTCGTTCCGGCGCGCTTGCAGCTGAAGAACTTGCTCTTCACCCTGTTGAAGCTTCTTTTCCCGTTCTATCAGCTGTTCGGTGAACCCCGCTCGCTGTTTGATATCGTCATAGAGCGTTTCGAGTTCGGCAGAAGTATCCGGAGTGAAAACCTCATTTGCTACCGTGTGCAGCTTTTCTCCTGTTGACTGCGCGGGAAGCGTTTTTAGCCAGGGGTTAAGCTGCATTTCGTGGAGAAGGGGTGCTTGAGCTTGTGCGAAATGATTTTCCGCCTGAATTCTCTTCTTCTCTGCTTGGTTTGCTGCATCAAAGAGCGGCAAAATCTGCAGTGCAGCGTGCGCGCGTTTCACCTTATGGCGCTTCTGCTTGAAACCTTCATCCTGGCTCTTGAGACGTTTGAGTGAAGCGCTGAGTTCTTCGAAAATTTCCCACTGTCTCTTGGATTCGTTGAGTCGTTGCACTTCAGTGCGAAGTGTGTTCACCTTTTCTATAGAGAGCCCATGGGCCGTGCGCACCACATCTAGCGCCTGTTTAATTCGGTGTTCAGATGCAGCCAGCTCCTCCCCCAACGTCGGGTTCTGCCCCTGGTCAGAGTACTCTGCGGAAATTTTCTCCAACAGCAAGTCTGTCAAACGCGCTTTGTCTTGTTCCTGCGCTACCGGCGCCAGTTGGCTTTCGAACCGCTCTTTCACATCATCTAAGGCAGAGCTCTCTAAGGTTTGCTCCGAGCGATCAGCAATTTTCTCTACATCGTGCAGAGCCCTCTCCGCCTTCAACCCGCTCTCTTTTGCTCGCCGAATAAGTTCCTGCTGTACCCGCTCAAAGGTAGCAGTGGGGAACAATCGTTTGAGTAGTTCTTCTCGATCAGCCGATTTACTGGTCAGGAACCGGGCAAATTCGCCTTGGGGTAACAGCATGACCTGAGTAAATTGCTCACGATTCAACCCGATGAGTTCAGTGATGTATTTCCCTGCCTCATCGTTTCGCTCTGCCTTTGTTTCCCACTGCCCGGGCTGCTCGGGGTTTTCACGCTCCACAAGCACTTTGGCCTGTTGGGTAAGCGTTCCTGTACCCCGCTTTTTGGGGCGCTCCCACTTGGGCGAGCGCTCAATACGCAGGTGAGCTGAACCGATGGTGCATTCAAGTTCGACGCGCGGTTCCACATCATCTGCAGCAAAGTGGCTCTTGAGCTCTGGGCGAGCTAGCGAAGTAGTGCCATAAAGAGCGAAACAAATGGCATCCAAAATGGAGGATTTTCCCGAACCGGTAGGGCCATTAAGCAAGAAAATTCCAGCCTGATTGAGTTCTTCGAAATCAATATCGACGGTATGGGGAAAGGGACCATAGGCGGTCAACCTCAGGTGGTGGATTCTCATGCGGAAACTTCCTCTGCTTCTACAGCCGTGCACACGTCGTGTACATAGGACACTTCATCGGGTGTGAGTTCGCTACCGCGAACGTGTCCGAAAAAGTCAGTACAGACTTCTTCGATATTCATGGTCTGCGAAACTCGCTGCGCATAGGCGCGGGTATCTCTCTGTGCTGGATGCGCCGGATCAAAATATAGTTCCGCTACCGTCTCAAACCGTTCCCGAAGTTTTTCGAGAGCACCTAAAGGTCGCACGTCGTCAGTGATATAAATCCGACAAATGGATTGCTCAAAGGGGGTGTAGGTCTTCTCCGTGCATAGCTCAGCCAACGTACCCCGCAGCGTTTTCAGAGAAAGCTTGTTTTTCCAGATAACTTCAGAAATCTCTACGATGCCCTCGGTCTCAATATCGAGTAGCCAAGCGCCCTTGCGGTGGTTTTCCTCAGAGAAAGAGAAAGCCAAAGGTGAGCCGGAGTAACGGATAGTATCGGTTAGCTTTTGCTTACCATGAATATGGCCTAGAGCAACGTAGTCAAAATCCCTGAACACCTGAAAATCTACGGTCTCAATACCTCCGACGGCGATATTTCGTTCCGATTCGGTCGGTTGAGATCCGCTGGTAAAGCAATGAGCCATAGCGATGCTAACGGTATCCTGCGGCAACTCTTCCTTGCGCTGCCGGGCAGCGTTGAAGGTATGTTCTAGGACATCGCGGTGAGTAGGGGCGACGCCGAGCCGTCTGCCCATTGACCGCGGTTCAAGATAGGGAGCGGCAAAAATTGCAACGCTTACCCCGCCTTTTTCGAGAAGCACGGGCTCGTTACTTTGCTCCACCTCTGTTTGAAAAAATACCCGCTGCCGCGCCAGGAGTTTAGAGGCAAAGCCTAGCCGCGCAGCCGAATCATGGTTGCCGCTACTGAGCACCACCGCGCACCCCAGCTCGCTCAATTCTTCCAGGGTTGCGGAAAGCAATTCAATGGTTTCGGTACGCGGTTGCGCCTGATCATAAACATCACCGCTCACCAAGACCGCATCGATATTTTTCTCTTTCACGGTTTCTACTAACTCCATCAAGAACTTCTCGCTGATGTCGTGCAGAGACAGCCCATGAAAAGATCTGCCCAGGTGCCAATCAGAGGTGTGCAAAATACGCATAGTTCTAATCTATGCCAAAAAGATAAGATAGGTGCATGACTTCGACTTTTCAGCCCGCACCTCAAATCACCCACCCGGCTTTCGCCCAGGCTTGCTCGGCATCGCTTGATGCATTAGCGAGCGCGGATGCGGCGCTGCATCAGAGCAAAATCCCCTCCGATGAAACCTGGTTTGCGCTGTATCAGCTAGATGGGCTCAACGAAGTCTTAGAATGGAACAACGAGGGCGTAGCCGCCGATGAAACCGCGTGTATCTGGCTTGCGCTTTTGCGCATGATTCGCACGGTTCACAGTATCTCCCCCGACGGCGCACCTTTTGCCTTAGATCGGGCAATCGACTCCCTGACTCCGCACAGCTGTAGCGGCCACATCGATGCGACCATCATGAAAGCACTGAACCAGAACGACATGCAGCTCCTGGAGAAGAACATCAATGCTGAGGCACAGGACGGCGGATCGCTCGTTCGCTCAGCCATGATGGGTTTTCTACCGGTGGAGGATCCCACCACCGTAGCGGTATTGACCGCTCGCGCAGCGGCCTTGACCCACGGTCATGAGCAAGAAATATTCAGTGCAGTTGCAGTCGCTCTTCTGGTGCGCTCGCTCCTGGCGGGTGTCACTGATGGTCAGCAGCGCTCCGAAGATGGACTTCTAAGCCAGGCGTTGGAGGCAGCCGCGGATTGGTTCGTCCGGTTGCCGCTTCCCCAGCTCCCTGGCCATGGAGAAGAGATTGAGAAGATTCTGCGAGATGCTCTCAATTCTCCCTCGGAGGTTCGGATTCAAGATCGCTCAGCCCCAGTCAATACTGCCGGTGCGATACTGAAGGAATCCATCATCCTGGCTTTTTCTATGTTGAGTACCTCTGAAATACCGGATTCGAAGCAATCCACTCAAGCTCTTCCCACTGGTACTGTGCGCGCTCGTCTGCTGGCGACTTTCTTCGCCAGCATCGCCCGCCCAAATCAAGCCTTCTCAGCTTCAGAACAGGTAGAGCCCAACCATCCAGCAATTCACAGCGTACTGGAGAATTTCTTCGCTCAAGTGGGAGCCAGTTCCTTAGCAGCTTAGATTTCTTCGCGGTGATCCATCAGCCAGTTATCGGCTCGTTCCACAGCCAACCGCACAATCGCCCCGCCCATGCCATTATGCATAGAATAAGCGACAGCTTCTAAGGCTAATTTGCGCGAGATAGTTTTGGCTCTCTCTAGCTCAACAGAACTCAATGATTTCTTGAGCGAATCCCAGCCATACCAGTTTCCCAGCGAAGCCCAGTCATAAGCGGGATCAGCTATGCATGCGTGATCCCAATCAATCAAGCCCACCAATCGGTCACCGTTCCACAGGATATTGTGACCGGCTAAATCGTTGTGAATCAGCCGAGGTTTCATTGGCTCCAGCTCTAAAACGTTCTCAATAATCTTGTGAGCGTATGGGCGGTTGCTCCGCAACAGCTGAGGAACCACATCATCTTGGAGTGTCCCGACCCAATCCTGACCACCCCAGTGACAATGCGGCTGATCCAGGTAAGGCTCCATACCGGTGTAATCAATCGAGTGTAAATCTCGAAGCATATGCGATAGAGCTTTCGGCGAAGCCGGGCCCGGATTCTTCGGTTCACCCTTGATCCAGTGCAGCCCCACCGCCGTCATTCCATTGCGCGTAATGGTTCGAGTAATCGGATGAGGCACAGCAAAAGAAAGACCTGTGGGTAATCGGCGAAGTGTTTCCGTACGCCTGGCCACTTTAGCCCCAGTGTCAGGAGTCTTAGCAACGCGGACGCTCAGTCGCCCCTCCATGTTAATGACGAAGTGGGCTGACCCTCCTCGGCGCACGTCCCATCGGTCGCGGGCAACGTTGAGACCCGCTTGACGCATAACGGCATCCACCACAGGCGCAAAATTGGCTTGGTCTAGGTGAGCTCGATGCATGGTTTTCTCAACCCCAAATAATAAGAACTCTCACGACGTTGTGGAAAGTCCCACAGGCAGCACCGGTCAGGCGCCACCTTGCGGTTTACGATTCAAGTGCCTGGCGAAGATGCGGGATTAAAGCGGTGAACGCACGAGCGCGGTGGCTCATAGAATTCTTCACTTCTGCCGGTATTTCAGCACATGATTTTCCAGCATACTCCCCTGTGAGCTCCGATGGAGCCAAAATGGGGTCATAACCGAAGCCGCCTTCACCTGCGGGCTGGCGCAAGAGTCGACCGGGCAACTCCCCGTATTCCACAGCTTCGGATCCATCTGGGGTCACCATTGTTGCTGCGCAGCAGAATTTTGCCCGGCGGTGACTATCGTCAATATCCGAAAGCTGTGCCAGGAGCAAATTAATATTTGCCGCATCATCACCGTGGTTCCCAGCCCAGCGAGCGGAGAAAATCCCTGGAGCTCCTCCGAGCACATCAACTGCAAGCCCAGAATCATCGGCAATAGCAATCAACCCGGTAGCAGCAGATACTGCCCTCGCCTTTTTGAAGGAGTTTTCGGCAAAGGTAACGCCGTCCTCAACTACGTCGGGGGCGTTGACCGCAGTGGCATCGACCACGTCAGTATCTACGTTCAGACCTGGAATTTGTCCGCGTAAAATGTCACGGAGCTCGCGCAGCTTACCCTGGTTATGCGAGGCAAGAACAACTTTGGCAGGCATTAGGACTCCCCCAGAACCTGGCGCTGGATGGCAGCGAGTTCAGCGGTGCCTTCAAGCGCAAGATCGAGGAGCGCGTTAAGCTCCTCGCGGTCGAAGGGAGCACCTTCAGCAGTTCCCTGCACCTCCACGAATTTGCCGTCGCCTGTCACCACCACGTTCATGTCGGTCTCAGCACGAACATCTTCAACGTAGGGCAAATCAAGCATGGGCACGCCGTCGATAATCCCCACTGAGATAGCGGAAACTGAGCCGGTCAGAGGCTGAGCTTTGGCACGAAGAATACCCTGACTCTTAGCCCACTGAATTGCTTCCGAAAGCGCTACATAAGCACCGGTGATGGATGCAGTGCGCGTTCCTCCATCTGCTTGCAGGACGTCGCAGTCCAACACAATCGTGTTCTCACCAAGCGCTTTGGTATCGATGACGGCGCGCAACGAGCGGCCGATGAGGCGAGAAATTTCGTGAGTGCGCCCACCAATCTTTCCTTTGACAGATTCTCGGGAGGAGCGGGTGTTCGTTGCCCGAGGAAGCATCGCGTATTCAGCGGTGACCCAACCTTTGCCTTCGCCTTTGAGCCAGCGTGGCACTCCTTCGGTGAAGGAAGCGGTGCACAATACTCGGGTGTTTCCGAATTCAATGAGCGCCGACCCCTCGGCGTTCTTTGACCAGCCGCGGGTAATGGTGATGGGGCGCAGTTCATTGGTGGCACGTCCGTCTGCTCGCTGAACGGTGGTGTTGTCTTGAGCCATAGTAGGTTATTCTCCTGTGAATGATTGAAGCGAGAAAAGTTTAGGGAAGTGTTTTGTTGATGACTTGCAGGGTTGTGGTCTGTGTCGGCGAGTCATCGGGGCGAGGATGTACCTGATAGGTGGCGCTGGTTTCTGCCACCCCAATGCCGCCGTCGAACATTTCTTGGGCTTCTGCAAGAATTTCTGCAGGGTCATTCCAGATGGGTAAGTGAGTCAGCAACAGGTTGCGGACGTTCGCCTCTTGGGCAGCAAGACCTGCACGTTTACCGCTGAGGTGGATGCCACGCAGGTGATCATCTCGACCTTCCTGATAAGCGGCTTCGCAAAGAAAGAGGTCTGCGTTTCGTGCAGCATCCACCAGCCCCTGGCAGGAATCCGTGTCGCCCGAATACGTCAGAACGGTGTGACCTTCTTCCGAATCGCATTCAATCCGCAGAGCATAGGGCTCTTTAACAGGATGCTGTACCTCATAAGGGGTTACCGTAAAAGGGCCAATCTTGATGGCTTGCTGGGGGGTCCAGGAATGGAAATCAAACTCGGTGTGCATACCGGTTTCCATCGTCAGCCCATGAGTGTTAAGAAGGTACTGGTGAATATCCGTGGGACCATACAACGGGATAGGGCCTTTGGGCCATCCACGTGGATCCCACTTCACTGCCACGTGTACACCAGATAAATCAATGCAGTGATCGGGGTGAAGATGGGAAATCAAGATGGCATCAATCTCTGAAAGATCAACATGCCGTTGCAGTACGCCGAGGGCACCATTGCCCATATCAACTAGTACTCGCCACGTTCGACCAAACCCGTCCGTGGCGGCAATCATATAGCAAGACGCCGGGGAAATAGAGCTGGGAAAAGAACCCGAGCATCCGATAACCGTCAATCTCATGTTATGTCCTGTTCCAAGGCATTGTCAGGTGCGCCAAATAGTTCGGGCGCGATGGTTTTTTGGGCGTTGCTCAACATCTCTGGGGTGAGGGTCGCCAAAGAACCTGTGGGGAATTGCTGGGCCACTGAATCGGTTTGACGCACGGTAGCCACTTCGGGTCCTAAGAAGCGGCGTGCTAGTTTCTCGAACGATTCTGTTTCCCCGGTGGCAAGAAAATCGTAATGGGTGGGGGTGTTATCGGTGCGTTCCATGTTATGGGCAACGAGCGCACGGTAAACGTCTTTTGCAGATTCTTCCGACGAAGAAACAAGCGTGACCGATTCACCCATAATGTATGAAATAACGCCGGTGAGAAGCGGGTAGTGAGTACACCCGAGCACCAGTGTGTCTACTCCAGCCTCTTTGAGGGGACGCAGATATTCTTCAGCGGTGGCTAGAAGCTCTGGGCCGGAGGTAATACCCCGTTCTACGAACTCCACAAAGCGTGGGCACGCCACTGAAAAAATATCATAACCGCTGACGGTAAAGGTGTCTTCATAGGCTCGTGATGTCACCGTTGCTTCGGTAGCAATCACACCGATTTTTCCATTGCGCGTAGCAGATACTGCCCGGCGTGCAGCAGGTTGAATTACCTCGACGACGGGAATCCCATAAACACGAGTGTATCGTTCTCGGGCGTCTCGAAGTACAGCAGCCGAGGCAGTATTGCAGGCAATCACCAGCATTTTCACTCCGGCATCTACCAATTCGTCCATAATGCGCAGAGCGTTAGCGCGCACCGAAGCTATCGGGAGAGGCCCGTAAGGGCCGTGGGCTGTGTCGCCTACATAAATAATGTTTTCGTGCGGCAGCTGATCCATCACTGCGCGAGCTACGGTCAATCCTCCTACACCCGAGTCAAAAACGCCGATGGGCGCTGCAGGTGTAGGCTGCGCGGAAATGTGAGAGCCCCAAGGGGTCATTACTGTGGCGGTTTCTTCGTATGACATGCTATCTCTGAGAATACAGTGAGAATTTCTAAGACAGTGGAATTTGCATTACTTGCCCATGTTTCAGGGCGAATATCACGGTGTTATTCATTTAGTTCAGTGAATCCAACATGGCTTCCATGAGGGTATCGAGAAGCCAAGAGACAAAGTTATAAATTAGCGACATATAGTCTTCGATGTCTTCAACAGCATTCCAGTCGGTTTTTTCTGCAATGAGCTGAGCATCGTTTTCGTTCTGGATGTTGAGGCGGGCTGCGAGTGTCAGCCGAACATCATTGAGTGCAGCTGCCCATGCGCGGGCATGCTCAGCGTCGAGAACGACATCGAGTTTTTCTAGATCCATCGCGGCTAGTTGCAAGTAGCCAATTTTTTCCTGGCGCAGTGAAATCTCTGTATAACGGCGGTATTCGTCGGCAACTTCTGGGTCGTCGCTCGCTACCGGGAGCATTCGTGCGAGCGCCGGGTCGGTAGGTGCTGAAACGTTTTCTGAAATACCTACCAACGCCGCTAGCGGGTCTTGTCCTTCGTCAGTATCGGGTTCGAGGGTGGTGGCGACATCGGTAAACAGCTTTTGGAGCAGAGATGCTTCTTCTGTATTAAAGCGGGCAGTCAGCCCTTTGCGGCCGCTCTTGAATCCTTGCGCCATTTATTCGCTCACCCTTTCAAAAGTTGCCCAGAGTCCCCAGCCGTGCATTGCTTGTGTGTGCTTTTCAGCTTCTTCGCGGGAACCGGTGAAAACGACGGTTTTTCCTTGCTCGTGCACCTGCATCATGAGGCGGTGTGCTTTGTCTTTGCTGAATCCAAAATAGGAGCGAAATACATAGGTTACGTAGCTCATCAGATTTACGGGATCGTTCCAAACAATGACTTGCCAGGGCACGCCCGGTGCAACCTCAAATTCTGTCTCTTGAGCGAATGCCGCTTCAAGAGCTTCCTGGGGTGCAGCTGACATGTAACAATCTCCTTATTTTCCCTTGCGTGAGCCTTTGGTTCAGCGGGGCATCTTTGACCACACCCTGTCACTTTCCCTCAGCCTATCCTAAATTTGCCTTGAATTTACTCAGCTATTTTTCACTATTTGTTCATCTGCCGGTTGAGCCAGGGTTTAGTTTATTCTGCTGTTCTCAACACACGAAGCGCTGAACATATTCCTCTAAGCGTTTTACCCGTAAAATATAGCCTGTGTCTACCTCAACAGCATTATTGACTGATCATTATGAGCTCACCATGCTCCAGGCCGCTTTGAAGTCTGGTGCCGCTCACCGCCATAGCTTCTTTGAAGTATTTACGCGTCGGCTCCCTGCCGGACGCCGGTACGGAGTGTTAGCCGGAACCGGCAGGTTTCTGGAAGGACTCAAGAATTTTAAGTTCGAAAAAGAAGAACTAGATTTCTTAGCGAACACTCACGTGGTGAACGATGAGACTCTGGAATATCTGAGTAATTTCTCGTTCAGCGGCAACATTTTTGGGTATGCCGAGGGTGAAGTTTTTTTCCCGCACTCCCCCGTCTTGCAGGTGGAGAGCACCTTTGCCGAAGCGTGCGTACTTGAAACTTTCATTCTTTCTATCTTGAATTACGATTCCGCTGTAGCTTCTGCCGCTTCGCGCATGTCTCTAGCAGCGGGCAATCGCCCCTGTTTAGAGATGGGTAGCCGCCGCGCCCACGAGGAGGCTGCTGTAGCGGCAGCACGTGCAGCAATCATTTGTGGCTTTACCGGCACCTCTAACCTAGAAGCTGGTCGCCGCTACGGTTTGAATACTATTGGAACCTCTGCCCACGCTTTTACCCTCCTGCACGATACTGAGCGCGATGCTTTCCAGGCGCAGCTCGATTCTTTGGGCGTGGATACTACTTTGTTAGTGGATACCTACGACGTCGAAAAAGCAGTGCGCCTCGCGGTGGAGTTGGCTGGTCCCGAGCTAGGGGGCGTCCGCTTGGATTCCGGAGACTTGGTTGCTCAGGCTACCTGGGTTCGCCAGCTTCTCGATGAGCTGGGAAACACCAAAACCAAGATTACTGTGACCTCTGACCTGGACGAATATGCTATCGCTTCGCTCGCCGCAGCTCCCGTTAACTCCTACGGTGTGGGTACCAAATTGGTGACCGGTTCGGGCGCCCCGACGTCGTCCATGGTCTACAAAGTAGTAGCCCGCGAAAACGATGAGGGTGTCATGGAACCTGTGGCAAAAGCATCCACGGGTAAAGCGTCCTATGGCGGTCGTAAGTATGCGGTGCGCAAAATCAATGAACAGGGTAGAGCAACCGCTGAGGTTATTGGGGTTGACGCGAAAGCGCCTTCCGATTCAAACGATCGCGACTTGATGGTCGATTTCGTCAAAGACGGAAAAATCCTCGAAGGGTTCACCGGGGCTGAAGGTGTGCGTCGTGCTGCCGAACGTCACGCTCGTTCGATTGCTGAACTCCCCCGAGCGGCGTCTCGACTGTCTGAAGGCGAGCCTGTCATCCCATCCCAATTCATCTAATTCGATTCTCTGTAAAGTAGAGGAAAACCATGTCTAAAGCTTTGATTATTGTCGATGTTCAAAACGACTTTTGCCCCGGTGGTAGCCTGGCAACGGAAAACGGTGCCGACGTCGCCGCAGCAATTAGTGAGTATGTAGAAGTGCACCACACTGATTACGATGCAATTGTTGCAACCCAGGATTGGCATAAAGATCCCGGTTCACATTTCTCAGAAACCCCCGACTATAAAAATTCCTGGCCGGTACACTGCAAAGCAGAGACGAACGGGGCGGAAACTCACCCGAATCTCGATACCGACTACATCGAGGCTTTCTTCCGTAAAGGTGAATTCGAGGCCGCTTATTCAGGCTTTGAAGGTATTTTGGCGCCGGAGGATACTGTCATGACCGGCGAGCGCGATGCCCATGAAAATCCTGAAGACAATACCCCCAAGCTGTCTTTGGACGATTGGTTGCAGGAGCGGGATATCACCGAAGTCGATGTCGTGGGAATCGCTACAGATTTCTGTGTCAAAGCGACCGCTCTAGATGCTGTAGATGCCGGGTATGAAACCCAGGTATTGGCAGAGCTCACCGCGCCTGTTTCCGATGAGGGATTCGAAGACGCTCTGGAGGAACTGGAGGACGGCGGCGTCACCGTCGTCAGATAACGCGGGAATGCAGGTGAGGGCGGAAGCTACGGTAGCTTCCGCCCTCTTTCTTTTTATTTACGACCGACGAACCAGTCCGCGAGTTTATCCAGTCGGGCTTGAATTTGCTCAGCGGAGGCTTGCGCCACCGGCGGTCCGCCGCATACGCGCCGCAATTCGTTATGGATGGAACCGTGAGGTTTGCCCGAGCGCACCGCGTAGGCAGACACATTTTTGGCTAATTTATTGCGCAGATCTTTGAGTTGGCGGTGGTCGACAACTTGAGGGGTGGAACCGGTAGGACGCCGAGATGCATGTTCTTGCTGATGAGCGCGCAATAGTGTGCCTACTTGATCGGCATCAAGCAAACCGGGGATGCCCAAAAAATCTTGTTCTTCCTCCGAGCCAATGCCTACTGCGCCGGCACCGAATTCTGAGCCATCAAAGAGAACACCGTGGAAGGACGCCTGGGAGCCAATCGCCTCAAATTTGCCCTTGGTCAGCTCCTCAGAGGCGCGGTCCTCACGGTTTGCTTCTTCAATGAGGTGATCGTCCAGGCCCTCGTTAAGGGGATTCTGAGGAATGTCATCACCAGGTGCTTTGCGGTCGAGGGCATGGTCGCGTTCGGCTTCCATCTCATTTGCCAGGAGCATGAGCTGCGGTACCGAGGGCAAGAATACAGAGGCGGTTTCTCCTCGTTTACGGGCACGCACGAAGCGACCGACTGCCTGGGCAAAAAATAGGGGTGTGGAAGTAGATGTTGCGTACACGCCCACAGCAAGACGGGGCACGTCCACGCCTTCAGACACCATACGAACCGCTACCATCCAGCGCTGCTCCCCTTCGGAGAAAGCATCAATTTTGCGGGAGGCGGTTTTGTCATCGGAGAGCACCACGGTGGGTTTTTCCCCCGTGATTTTTTCGAGCTGGGCCGCATAGGCACGTGCATCCTGGTGGTCGGTGGCAATGACCAACGCACCGGCGTCGGGCACTGTACGGCGCACTTCGGTGAGTCTCTTATCGGCTGCCGAAAGAACCGTGGGAATCCACTCGCCGTTGGGATCAAGAGCAGTTCGCCACGCCTGGGCAGTGATGTCCTTGGTAAAACCCTCCCCTAGGTTTGCCGCCATTTCTTCACCGGCAGAGGTGCGCCAGCGCATCTGCCCGGAGTACGCCATAAAAATAACCGGGCGCACCACATGGTCTTTAAGCGCCGGACCATATCCATAGGAGTAGTCAGACTTTGAACGGCGAATACCGTCTTTACCCTCCTCATAGGTCACAAAGGGGATCGGTGAATCATCTGAACGAAACGGTGTTCCGGTCAGAGACAGACGTTTATGGGCTGGTTCAAATGCTTCACGGAGACCATCACCCCAGGACAGGGCATCACCAGCGTGGTGAATTTCGTCCATAATCACCAGGGTGCGCGCGTTCTCGGTGCGAGCACGGTGCAACATGGGCTTATTCGCTACCTGGGCGTAGGTAAGGGCAACACCCTGATATTCGCGACCGTGGGTACCGTCAGCATTCTTGAAGTTAGGGTCAATCGAAAGCCCGACGCGCGCGGCGGCGTCTGCCCACTGCTTCTTCAGGTGGTCAGTAGGGGCGACAACCGTCAGACGGTTTACTTCTCCCCGGTCAAAAAGTTCTTTAGCTACGGTAAGGGCAAAGGTGGTTTTACCTGCGCCGGGGGTAGCTACAGCCATAAAATCCCGCGGGCGCTGGGTGAAGTAGAGGTGCATTGCCTCTGCCTGCCAGGCACGAAGTTTGGTTGCTGTACCCCAAGCCGCACGGTTAGGGAAGGCAGGAGAAAGATCGGGAGACGGCGTTGGCGCTGCGTCAAAAAGCGATGGCTGTTCGGAATCACTCATTCATTTCCCCTTTAGTCGTCTACCTTCTGATTTTGCTAGTGAGCCACTCGTTTCCTGCCCACGCACCAGAGATGATTCTAATACTTTCTCCTTTGCTCAGAGGCCGGAAATATCACAGGCGTTACGGTCGACTGGCGCAAATACACGAAAAACCACCCAAGAATGAAAGATTAATAACATCATTCTCGGGTGGTTTCTGCTGAGGGTTTATTGATCGTCCTCGTTGTCTTTGCCCGGGCGGAGCCCGTCGTAAACTTCCTTGCACTGCGGGCACACGGGGAACTTCTCAGGATCGCGGCCGGGTGTCCATACTTTGCCGCAGAGCGCACGCACTGGGTTTCCTGTCAGCGCGGATTCCATGATTTTTTCTTTACGAACGTAGTGGCTAAACCGTTCGTGGTCGCCAGGTTCTACGTTCTGAGTTTCCTCACGTTCAAGGAGGGCGGTGCCCCCTTGAGTTTCGTGAGCGAACGGATCTTCAACTCCGGGAATGGATGACATGTGCTGACCTCCTGGTCATCCGTGCAAACTCTTTCCGCACGGGTTTCAGTTTGTGTTGGTGCTATTGTATCTTGCCGGTCAATATCTGCGCGGCACAACGTTCACTTAGCGAAATTGGCTCACGCGTTGGAGGGTCTCGGCGGAGTGAGCGTCATACCGTGCAGCTCCCACGGTTAGACCGATAAAGAAAACGATGGCGCCAATCAGCAGAGAAACCGCACCGCTCAACCACATCCACAACGGGCTGGAGGTTGAAGAATAAACAATCCAGAGAATTCCGCCGGGAATTGCAAATGCCATGAGCACCAGCATGATCAACCCTCGAATCAGACCTTTAGAAAAGCCATCCGATTGTTTGGGGGTCTTGAAAGGACTTCCTCCAGGTGGAGGTACGGGAACTGAGATGAGCATATCGACAAAGGCAGACAGCCCGACACCGCATAAGAGTTGCCCTACGCCCAACCCCATAATCGCCGGAAGTGAGGCAAAATTATCAAACCGCCAACTCAGAAAAAGGGAACCGAAAATAATTAACGGCCCCATCAGCACCAGCAAGCCCCATGCTCTGCCCCAACGATCGTCCTTACCGCTTACAGGAGCTAGCACGTTCATGGAAAATGCCGAGTTCTCGTAAGAAATGAGGTAGGAATACACGTAACCCGCCAGGGCAGGGACAAATACCGCAGCCATCGCGAGTAAGACTGGATTGCCCGTTGATTCCTCTCCTATGGAGACGCGTCCAAAGAGAGTAAAAAGTACATAGAACGCTGGAATCATAATGATATTGAGGTTACAGCGCGGATCCTTTACCAACATATGCACGGTTCGAGCGGCAAGAGCTCCTCGGGGGCTGGCAGGGAAATGTTTGAAGATGCCGGTGTTTCCGGCCTCAACTTGTTTCGATGCCGTGGTTCCACCGATTTCGCCGATGCGGCTCATCGCACGGTTAAGAAGTTTCGTCCAGATAACCCAGGACAAAGCAAGGTATATCAGGCTCAGAACCAGGAAAAGCAGGGCTTTACCCCAGTGCCCCATATAGACCGCGCTAGCTACGGCAAAAGGCGCGCCCAGTGGGGTCCAGGACAGCACTTTCATGGCTGAAGGGAGCGCATCCCAGGCTTCGCCTAGCCCCAGAGCTAACCCCGCAACCAGGGGACCAGCGCCCATCATCAGTAGGAACCCTACGATAATCAGCCCTTGTTTTACCCCTGGAATGGAGCTGATTTCTATGGCGAGAAGGCTAATAATACGCGAAATAGTCAGGACAAGCGCCAGTCCGAGAGGAATCATCAGCACATAGACAACAAGCGACACCGGGTGCCGCCAGAGTAAGAGAGCAGTCACAGCACTAAAAAGCACCGTCGCAAGACCGGGTAGACCAATCAAGCCGCCCAGCAACTGCCCCAGCTGAATATCTTTAGTTTTCAGCGGATATGGCGCAAGATGGTCGGGATCTAAGGTGGCATCGGTACCCGAAGCAAAAATCGGAAGAATCCACCATAGCAGTGCCAGCAGAACTCCTGCTCCCACGAGCAACATAGCTGTTTGCGGGTCATTACCTTCGTGTGCCCCTTGCGTCGCGGTAAAAACTCCCCATCCCACGAGAGCACCCAGCAGATACAAAGAACCGAAAATAGTCCCGACAATCACCCAGGCATTCCCTTTAAAGGAAGCGAGAAAATACCGCCATTTCAGATTTAAGAGGACTTTAACCATGAAATACCCTCCGAAATTTTTCGACCACCTACGAGTTCTACGAAGCGGTCTTCCAAAGATGAGTCACCGCGTACTTCGTCGGTTGTCCCAGCAGCCAAAATGCGACCATCGCTCATAATTGCAACATGGTCGCAGAGTCTTTGCACCAGATCCATGACGTGGGAGGACAATATGACGGTGCCTCCACCCTGTACGTAGGCTCTGAGAATATCCTGAATATTCGAGGCAGAGACCGGATCCACCGCCTCGAACGGTTCATCGAGAACCAACAAGGATGGGGCATGAATCATAGCGGCAGCCAAAGCCACCTTTTTAGTCATACCCGCCGAATAGTCGCTGACGCGCCGTCCTGCAGCCTCCGTCAAATCAAGAGCAGCCAGCAAATCGGCGGTGCGCTGAGCTACAGTCGCCCGATCCAGTCCGTGCAACAACCCAGCATAGGTAATCAGCTGCTCCCCCGTGAGCTTGTCAAAAAGAAATACGCCATCAGGTAATACACCAATTTTGCTCTTAGCGCTCTGAGGGTTCTCCCACACATTGATGCCATCGATGAGCACCGACCCTGCGGTAGGGCGAAGCATGCCAGTAGCCATCGACAACGACGTCGTCTTACCGGCACCATTGCGCCCTACCAGACCAAAGAAAGAACCCCTCGGAATAGTGAGGTTAATACCGTCTACGGCTATCTTGTCTTTGAAAGCCTTCACAAGATTCTGAATTTCAAGTGCGGGTCGGTGTAAGGCTTCTGCAGGAACTTCAGCAGCCACCGCCTCAGCGGTTGAAACTGGTGTGGATAGAGATTGTTCAGTGGAATCATCCATGCTGATGGATGGTCGGGGAAGATGCGTGTTCTCACTCATATTTCTACCGTATAAGTTTGAGCAGAATACTGCATCCTCCCCTAGGAGTACTTCTTAGAACAGAGCCATCATCAAATCGGCGCGCGCCTTAGTCACGCGAGGATCATGAGAGCCCACTACTTCAAACAGTTCTAACAGACGTTCGCGCACCACGTTCTTCTGTTCGGCGTCCACTGCCTTGAACAAAGTAATCAATCGGCTAAAGGCGTCCTCCACATGCCCACCCGCTACATCAAGGTCAGCAACGTTGAGGGATGCTTGAACATCCTGGGGGTTTTCAGCGGCGCGCTCGCGTTCCTCCTGAAGGTTAAGGTGGGCAACACGTGACAGCAACCCCACCTGTGCTAGCCCAATCTTTGCATCCGTATCGCCGGGATTTTCGTTGAGAGCTTTTTGGTAGGCGGTTTCAGCCGCAGAAAAATCTCCCCGGTCAATCGCCTCTACTGCTTCTTGGTGCAAGGGAGGAAGCGGTTTTTCTTGCTCTTGGGAAACGTTGGGTTCAAATCCGCCGGGAAGCTGTTGTTGTGCGGCAATCTGCAAAAGCTGTTGCAGGACGTCGGTGAGTTGTTCTAGGGTGACTTGCGAGTTAAACATCGGGGCAGGCTGCCCGGCAATGACAGCGACAGCAGCGGGCACGCCCTGAATCTGAAATGCTTGACCGATTTCCGGTTGCTTGGTGATATCAACGGTTGCAAGCAACAAATTGCCCTGCGCCGAGTTCACCAACTTTTCCATGTTTTCTACGGTCTCTAACGACGCCGGAGAATGCTCGGCATACATTGCGAAGACTACTGCGCCCTGCGATGATAGCTGGACAAATTTTTGAAAATCCTCACCGGATTCAACTTCAAATCGCCAGGTAGGTTCATCGCCTGCAGATTGAGATGTTTCTTCAACTGCTGGTGCGGTTGAAAATTCTGAGAGATCCGGGGCGTTTCGTACAGAGGCGGGGAGGTCAATATTTTGGTTAGCTTCGTGCGGTGATTCAGACATCATATTCTCCTTATAGTTCTCACGAACTCATCTATCTTATCTGAGCTCTTAGAATGAACTTTCTTCAGTTATCCTGCCAAATCCGCCCTCTTTTATGGGCTAAAAGAATCAATTCTTGCGATGGGCTGAATCTCAAAAGCTACAGTAGATGTCAGACTAATATTTTTCGATGAGATGAGCCCCATGCCCCAGCTAAAAACTGATGCTTCAAATTTTATGAGCCATCTGAGACACCTTGCGGCAGCGCAGCGTAAGAAATATCAAAAGCTACCGCAGATTCCCGGTGCCCAGCCTAGGCCGCGGTTTGATCCACCGACCAACTCTTCGGTACGTGCAGAATCTGACTTTGCTTTCTCTGGCAACTCTGCCGAGCACGAAGCTCGCCTCTCTGCTCAGCCGGTTCAACATTATTCTCTCAGCAACCCGGTTCTTGCAGGTTTTATGCTGACGGTCGGTGTGGGTCTTGCTCTGCTGGGTTGGTATATTCTGACCAATGTGGGGGCTCTCTCCGGGTGGATTGTTGGCGCACTTTTCATTGCTCTGGGTCTTGATCCGGCGGTGCGACGTCTGGAAAAAATGGGCTTACCTCGCATTGCCGGTGTTGCTCTCGTCGTTTCGATATTTGCCCTGGCCGTCGTGGGCTTAGTTTCTTGGGTTGTTCCTAAAATCGCCAACCAAACTGTGCAGTTTATTAGCGACTTTCCCCATGAGTTCGATCAATTTCTGAATTCAGATTTTTTCTCTTCGATTGATCGCCAGTGGGGGGTACGCCACATAGTCGATGAGGCAGTGACGCAGGCAACCGGAGAGGTTACTGCCGATTCAAATGCGGTAGGCAGTTTTCTGAATAATCTCGTCGACGCAGGCTCAATGCTTGCGAACATCATCACCGGCACCATTATCGTGCTGATTCTTTCGCTCTACTTCCTCTCCTCTTTGCCTCTGATGAAAGCATGGTTCGTGCGGCTCACCCCCGCTTCACGACGCACCCGTGTCAGCGCCTTGACAGAAAGTATTACCGGCGCTGTCGGACATTACGTGGCTGGTCAGGCTATTGTCGCGCTGCTCAACGGTACGTTCGCCTTTATCGTCATGCTCATCATCGGCGCACCGTTCCCCCAGCTTCTCACGCTCTTTGTGGTCATACTGGCTTTCATTCCGCTCATCGGTGGCGTCTCCGCTGGGGTACTGGTCTCGCTGGTATGTCTGTTGGATAGCTGGCAAACTGCGCTTGCTTTTGCGATTCCTTACTTTATTTATCTTCAGGTGGAGGCTTACTTCATCTCGCCCCGCATTATGTCAAAGGCGGTGGCTGTACCCGGTGGTATTGCCATCATCGCTGTTGCTGCCGGGGGCGCACTGTGGGGTGTGCTTGGTGCGCTCATCGCTATCCCTGTGGCTGCTTCTTTGCTCATCTTGGTCAAAGAAGTTCTTGTACCCCGGCAGGACGAACATTAGAAGCCAGTGCAGGCACCTACCATTTGCTGCGTGTCTGCCAGCATTTGCTATGCCAGTGACGCCGCTCCTCAATAGCTCGATCTTTGCCAAACATGTGGTCTTCGCGCCAAATGACGAGGTGCGCGGTACGTGGAGGTATCTTCCGCCCGCACTCAGGGCAGATATAGGTTTTGAGCGCGTTGACCGCCGGCATAAACTGAATAAACCAGTCGCCATCGAAACTGTGTTCTACATAGGGTGCGGGGTCCAGAATTCTAGAAATATCTCTGCCCTGCGGCATGGCTTTCTGCCATTTAGAGGGCTTCTGACCAGAATTTGAAGAACGACCGCGGGATCCTGAACGTTTAGGCATAGTACATATTGTGGCATAGTTGATGAGCTTCATTCGGGCTGCTTCCAACTCTGCTGAGCTGTTAGAGTTATGGAGTGCGTCTTGTAATAGCTGAATGTTCCGTAGATTATGTAGGTCGGCTCAAAGCCCACCTCCCCCGAGCTACCCGCTTGCTCATGGTAAAAAATGATGGTTCCGTTCTGATTCACTCAGACGGTGGCTCTTATAAACCGTTGAACTGGATGAGTCCTCCTGCAACTATGCACGTTGCTGACCGAGAAGAACTAGCGAGATCAACTACTTTTGAATTGGAAGATGACCCTGATATCCAGGAGCTCTGGCGCGTTCAGGCGGCTAAATCCGATGATTATCTGCTGATTCGCGTCTACGGCGTGGTGGGAGAGCTCTCCCATGATTTAGGTGTTGATCCCGGTTTAATCAAGGACGGTGTTGAAGCCGATTTGCAACGCCTACTCGCTGAACAAATCGAAGTCTTAGGTAGTGGGTACCGGCTTGTACGCCGCGAATATCCAACTGCTATTGGGCCAGTCGATATTCTCGCGCGTGATTCTCATGGCGCAGCAATCGCTGTGGAACTCAAGCGCGTTGGCGACATCGACGGTGTCGAGCAGTTGACTCGATACCTTGAACTGCTCAATCGAGATCCCCTGCTCTCCCCCGTCAAAGGTATTTTCGCCGCTCAGAAAATCAAGCCTCAGGCACGGGTACTCGCAGAAGACCGTGGTATCCGGTGTGTCAGCTTAGATTACGACGCAATGCGCGGAGTCGACGACGTCGATTCTAGGCTCTTCTAAAACTTCCGCCATCGTCGTTGATGCGCATATGTAATCTTCATCCATAGACACCACATAAAAAGAACCCCTCCTGTTAGGAGGGGTTCTTTTACTGGTGGACTCGCGCTAAATATTAGCGTGCTTTGCAGCAATAATGACCTTGTTGTTAGACACGGTCAAGAAGCCTTCGTGAAGACGAGTCACAATCTTTTCACCGGTAACCGGCTCAATGATGAGTTCGCCGTCTTCAGCGAGCAAAGCCATGGTCGGAATATGCCCGGGCATAATTCCGATATCACCGTCAAGAGTACGAGCACGAACGTACTTCGCTTCTCCCGTCCACACTTTTTTCTCGCGAGAGACTACTTCGACGTTGAGTGCCATGATTACTTGGCTCCAGTCTGTGCCTTGAGTTCTTCGTACTGACGCATGACGTCGTCCATGCCACCAATGTTGTAGAACGCCTGCTCGGGAATGTGGTCTACATCGCCGCGGCAAATCATCTGGAATGATTCAATGGTGTCCTTAATCGGAACAGTTGAACCCTCAACACCGGTGAACTGCTTAGCAGTGTAGGTGTTCTGGGAGAGGAACTGCTCGATGCGACGTGCACGAGAAACAACGACCTTCTGTTCTTCGGAAAGTTCGTCCACACCAAGAATCGCGATGATGTCCTGGAGTTCCTTGTTTTCCTGAAGAATTGCCTTCACCTGGATTGCGGTGTCGTAGTGTTCCTGACCGATGTACTGAGGATCCAAAATACGTGAAGTGGAAGTCAGCGGATCGATTGCGGGGTACAGACCACGAGCTGCAATCGCACGGTTCAACTCGGTGGTTGCATCGAGGTGAGCGAAGGTAGTTGCCGGAGCGGGGTCGGTGTAGTCATCCGCTGGAACGTAAATTGCCTGCATAGAGGTAATGGAGTGACCACGGGTTGAAGTAATGCGCTCCTGCAAAAGGCCCATTTCATCAGCCAAGTTGGGCTGGTAACCCACAGCTGAAGGCATACGACCGAGAAGGGTAGAAACTTCTGAACCAGCCTGAGTGAAGCGGAAGATGTTGTCAATGAACAACAAAACGTCCTGGTTCTTTACATCGCGGAAGTATTCCGCCATGGTCAGACCGGTCAAAGCTACGCGCAGACGAGTTCCTGGGGGCTCATCCATCTGACCGAAAACGAGTGCGGTGTCTTTAAGAACACCTGCTTCTTCCATTTCAACCCAGAGGTCGTTACCTTCACGGGTACGCTCACCAACACCAGCGAATACCGAGGTACCACCGAAGTTACGAGCAACACGGGTAATCATTTCCTGAATCAGAACGGTCTTGCCCACGCCAGCGCCACCGAACAGACCAATTTTACCGCCCTTGATGTAGGGGGTCAGAAGGTCGATTGACTTGATGCCGGTTTCCAGCATCTCGGTGGAGCCTTCGAGCTGTGCAAAGCTGGGAGCCTTACGGTGAATTCCCCAGCGCTCGTCGGCATGAATTTCTGAGTTGTCAACGTCAAGAGCATCGCCCAAAACGTTGAAGATGTGACCCTTGACGCCGTCGCCCACGGGAACAGAAATCGGAGCACCGGTGTCCTGAACAGACTGACCGCGGACAAGTCCGTCGGTAGCCTTGAGGGAGATTGCGCGCACGAGTGAGTCGCCGAGGTGCTGTGCAGTTTCAAAGGTGATGCTCTGGATTACGCCGCCGATATTAATTTCAGCGGTAAGAGCGTTGTAAATGTCCGGTACCTGACCGGCAGGGAACTCAACGTCGACCACAGGGCCGATGACGCGCGCAATGCGGCCAGTAGCGCCCTGAGTCGGCGTGGTTGCCGATTCATTCAGAGTGGAGGTCATTGTTCTCACTTACCTGTATAGAGAAAGTTGAATAAGTATCTTCGATATTAGGAGGCGGCGAGGGCGTCTGCGCCGCCCACGATCTCGGAAATCTCGTTGGTGATTTCTGCCTGACGAGCGTTGTTCATGAGTCGGGTGTATTTCTTCACCAGTTCGTCCGCGTTATCGCCGGCAGACTTCATAGCGCGCTGGCGAGATGCTAGCTCACTTGCTGCTGCTTCGAGCAAGCAAGCGTAAAGTCGTGAGGCAATGTAACGGGGCAACAGCTCATCAAGAACTTCCTGCGGGCTCGGTTCAAAGTTGAAAGCTGCGTTCTGATCTACCAGAGCATCTTCAATCTCTTCACCGGGCACAATTTCGTCACCGATACGCTTGGTATCTGCAACTGCCAAAGGCAACATACGCAGAATCTTGGTTTCCTGAGTCACCATCGAGATGAACTCTGTGTAGACGATATGAAGGTCATCCACGCCGCCCTCTTCGTAGGGGCGAGCGAAAGCGTCAAGCAGAGCTTCACGCATTTCAACAGCCATCTCTACGTTGGGGCTATCGGTATTTCCTTCCCACGAACGTTCATAGTCGCGCTCACGGAATTCGAAGTAAGACTTCGCTTTACGTCCTACGAGGAACAGCTGAACTTCGCGCCCTTCGCTACGAAGCTTCTCAATCAGACCTTCAGTCTTTTTCAGGACTGAAGAAGAGTAAGAGCCTGCGAGACCGCGATCGCTGGTCAAGACCAGAACTGCAGAGCGGCGGTGCTGAGCATTTTTATCGCTAATCAAGGGGTGCTTGATAGAACCCTGGGCAGCAATAGCAGTAACAGCCTTAGTCAAAGCAGCAGCATAGGGGCTAGCCGCATCCGCGCTCTGACGTGCCTTGTTAATACGAGAGGTCGCGATCATCTCCATCGCCTTGAAGATTTTCTTCATGGACGACGTCGAAGCAATCTTTTGGCGGTAAACCCTAATCTGGGCTCCCATAGAGCTTCCTTTCTTCCTCAGTGGGCGTTGTCTTCTCCTTCACTGGAGAAGACAACGCTACTGCGGAGTAATCGCTAACCGATGGTTTCCTGAGAGACTTCCGAGTCAGAAACAGGCTTGTGCTCTTCATGGCCAGCTTCTACAAGGTGGCTTGAGCCCTGTGAACGGAAATCACGCTTGACAGCTTCAACGCTTGCCTTCAGCTCGGCGACGGTGTCGTCTTCGAGCTTTCCGGTTTCAGCAATGTTCTTCAACGCGTTGCTGTGACGACGGAGGTAGTTGATGTATTCCTTCTCGAAGCGAAGAACATCTGAAACCTCGATGTCATCCAGGTAGCCGTTAGTACCTGCCCAGATGGAAGCCACCTGATCCTCGACGGAGTAAGGAGAGTATTGGGGCTGGCGCAGAAGTTCGGTGAGGCGAGCACCGCGGGTAAGCTGCTGCTTGGAAGCGTCGTCCAAGTCAGAAGCGAACATTGCGAATGCTTCCATCGCACGGTACTGAGCCAAATCGAGCTTCAGGGTACCTGAAACCTTCTTCATTGCCTTAGTCTGTGCTGCGCCACCGACGCGGGAAACCGAGATACCTACGTCAACAGCGGGGCGCTGGTTGGCGTTGAACAAATCGGACTGGAGGAAGATCTGACCGTCGGTAATGGAAATAACGTTGGTCGGAATAAAGGCGGAAACGTCGTTAGCCTTGGTTTCAATAATCGGGAAGCCGGTCATTGATCCTGCGCCCAGCTCATCAGAGAGCTTTGCACAACGCTCGAGCAAACGAGAGTGTAGGTAGAAGACGTCGCCGGGGTATGCTTCGCGTCCTGGAGGACGGCGAAGAAGAAGTGAAACGGAGCGGTAAGCTTCAGCTTGCTTGGACAGATCATCAAAGATAATCAGGACGTGTTTGCCGCCGTACATCCAGTGCTGACCAATGGCAGAACCGGTGTAGGGAGCAAGGTACTTGAAGCCAGCTGCATCTGATGCAGGAGCTGCAACGATGGTGGTGTATTCAAGTGCGCCGTGAGTTTCAAGAGTCTGGCGAACAGCTGCGATAGTGGAAGCCTTCTGCCCCACAGCAACGTAGATGCAACGAACCTGCTTGGATGGATCACCAGTTGCCCAGTTAGCCTTCTGGTTGATGATAGTGTCCACTGCAATAGCGGTCTTACCGGTCTGGCGGTCACCAATAATGAGCTGACGCTGACCACGACCAATCGGGATCATCGCGTCAATTGCCTTCATACCGGTCTGAAGGGGCTCGTGTACGGACTTACGCATGGTAACGCCCGGTGCCTGAAGCTCCAACGCACGGCGGCTTTCGCTCTGGATTTCGCCTAGGTCGTCGATAGGCTGACCCAGTGGATCAACGACGCGACCGAGGTAGCCTTCACCAACGGGTACAGAAAGCACTTCACCAGTGCGGTGGACTTCCTGGCCTTCTTCAATACCGGTGAAGTCGCCCAAGACGATAACACCAATTTCGCGGGTGTCGAGGTTTAGTGCAAGACCAAGAGTGCCGTCTTCAAAACGGAGCAACTCGTTAGCCATTGCAGAAGGAAGACCCTCGACGCGGGCAATACCGTCAGATGCTGACGATACGCGACCCACCTCTACTCGTTCTACATTGCCGGGTTCGTAAGACGCCGCGAATTCATTTAGCGCATTACGGACTTCATCGGCATTGATGGTCAAATCGGCCATCTGTGTCCCTGCTCTCCTTATACATGATTTCCAACTCTGCTTCGAGAGGTGAAAATCGAAAACTTGCTTTATACAGTTACGTTCCCGTCCACAATTTGCTGTGTACGGGAACGGGGCCGTACACGTGTATCTGCTAAATCAGTGTGTTGACTATCGCTGGGTGAGTGCTCGATTGAGATCGGAAAGTCGAGTCTGAACGGTGCCGTCCATCATGTCGTCTCCTACTTGCACTCGCAGCCCACCAATAAGCGATGGGTCAACAGAAATATCTAGCTTCAGTTCTTTGCCATAAGCCTTGGAAAGACCAGAACGAAGTTTCTCGATCTGGGCTTCTGACAAGGGTCGTGCTGTTGAAACACGTGCAATGGAACGGTTCTGTCGTTTGACGATAATATCGACAAACTTCTCGGCCAATCGCGCAGGTGTTGCCCCGCGAGGCGCCTTTGCGACGCGTTCAATGAGCAACTTACCCTCAGCAGATTGGGGGTTACCGCCCAGGACCAAAGCCAGCTTCTGTTTAGCGTCGTTAGATGCACGTTCTTCAGTCAGTGCGGTCTGCGCTTCTGCTAAATCGTCCACAGAATTGATAAAGGTCAACAATTCGTTGATAACGTTTTCAAGACCCTGAACGCCGTTGTTCGCTTCTGCTGAATAAGCTGAAGCTTCAACTGCTGCTTGTTCAAGAGAATCTGCAAGATCGCGTTCGTTAGACCAGCGTGCCGAAGCTGCTGCCTGTACTACCTTGATTGCCGATTCTGAAATCTTGCCACCGAAAATGGTGGAGCAAATGCTTGCGCGACTGTCTGCCGAACGGGAAGGGTCTGTTAGTCCACGGCGCAAACCACCGTTTTCATCCAGAACATCGACTACAGCAAATAGTTCTTGAGCGAGATGATCAGGGTTTGCACCAATATTGGCGGCTAGTACCTGTTCAACTTTCTTCAATGATTCAGTAGATACTCCTGCCATTACCGATTAGCACCTGCATTCTGCTTTTCGGTTTCTAGGTCAGCAAGAAAACGATCTACCACACGAGCCGATCGCTCATCATCATTAAGGGATTCGCCCACAATCTTTCCAGCCAGTGCAGTTGCCAAAGTTCCAACTTCCGAACGGAGTGAAACGGTAGCTGCTGCGCGTTCTGCCTCGATTGATTTGTGTGCATTTTCGGTAATGCGCTGCGCTTCAACAGTGGCGCGTTCCTTGGATTCAGCAATAATTGCATCACCTTCGGCGCGTGCTTCTTCACGAATTTTCTGAGCTTCCAGACGAGCGCTTTCGAGCTGCTGGTTGTACTCTTCGCGTGCTGCTGCGGCTTCAGCCTGAGCTTTTTCAGCCTTTGCAAGACCGCCCTCAATCGCTTCCTTACGATCCTGATAGATCTTTTCGAACATCGGGAAAACGTATTTGGCAACGATGAAGAAGAGGATCAGGAACCCAATGAGCGTAATGACCATTTCCCAAACATTTGGGATAAGAGGGTTTGTTGCACCCTCGGCAGCCATCAAATATGACATAGGGAAAATTCCTGTTCTATAGATTGGTCAGTTAGGACTCTCGTCGATTAGACGATGAAGGCCAGAACCAGACCAAGAATTGCCAAAGCTTCAACCACTGCGAAGCCCATGAACAGCATAGGCTGCAGGGTGCGCTGGGATTCAGGCTGGCGAGCAACAGAAGTCATGTATGCAGCGAAGATCAGACCCACGCCGATACCGCCACCAATAGAAGCGAGGCCGTAACCAATTGCGTTCAAGGAGCCGGTAAGTTCCATGTTGTTTCCTTTCAACAGTGCTCACAAAATAGGATGTGTGTAATGAGCAGAGTTTTGATTTATGCAATTACTACCCGCGGGTGCGGGTCGTTTTAATTCATCGAGTGTGGATTCACTCGAGAAAACTTTTAGTGGCCTTCGGAGACCGATCCCTGGATGTACACAGCCAGTAGCAACGCAAAGATGTATGCCTGGATGCACTGGATGAGGAATTCGAGGAAGTAGAGGAAGATACCCAGAGCAATCGAAGCTACCGAACCAACCGCAGCGATACCCCCTACCTCAATGATGAGGAACTGGGTGAGAGATGCTGCCACCATCATCGCAAGGTGACCACCGAACATGGTTGCGAACAAACGCAGAGCGTGAGTAACGGGGCGGATGATGAGGTTCGAAAGGAACTCGATGGGAATCAAAATGATGTATAGAACGGGAGGGACGCCAGGAGGCATGGTGAGATCGCGGAAGAAGCCACCCAATCCCTTTCGCTTAATGCCTACCCCGACCCATACAAAGTAACCAACAGCTGCGAGAACATAGGCAGAACCAGCGTGGCTAAGAGTGGGAAGCTGGAAGAAGGGAATTGAACCGTAAAGATTGTTCACCAGAATGAAGAAGAAAGCGGTGAAAAGCAAAGGAACGAAGGGCTTGAAGTGGTGAGCCCCAATAAGTTCTTTACCTAAGGAGTTACGGACAAAGCCGTAACCCATTTCGGCAACAAACTGATTCTTACCGGGAACCATCGCACGCTTGCGACCTGCCCAGAGGAAATAACCCGCAACGATAACGACGGACAGCAGAACAAGAAGCATCTGCTTGCCAAAGCCGAATGAACCGACGGTGAAAAGATCCGGAAGATGCATTTCCTCCACCGATGGAGGAACATATCCGGCGGCTGTTACGAGCCCGTTTTCAATCAAGGCAAGTCCTTTCTTGCTTTGTGTGCCAACCGCTGTTTGCAGCTGTCTTCATCAAGTTAAGTTGTGTGTGATTCGATGAAAAATTTAAGAAGTTTTGCGATGTCGCATGTGGTAGTAAACCAGGTAGAAACCGCCTGCGGCTCCTATCAACGCTCCAAGCCAAACTATCCATCGCGTGCCCAAAAGAAGGTCCAGCCCATAGCCTACCAAACTCCAGAACGCTATGCCGATTACGACATAGAGTAAGGTCATGAAAGCGCCAGAAATTCCTCCACCGGAAACCAGTTCACCGGCACTACGGAGCTCTTTGTCGCCGTCCCACCATTTCTTTTGGCTTTGGTTCACTGAATCCCCTGAAATTTGTATTTAGTCATGAGCATCGAAGTACAAAAATCTCATTTTCATGATGGTCCGCATGCTCCCCCCAAGCCAAAGTAGAACCGTAAGAATCGCCCCTGTCAAAAACCATCCGTTCAGGATTAACCGCGGAAGAGGAACCAGAAGCAACAGACCAAAACCAATAAGAACTTTGATGATGTAGGTAGCCATCAGTGCTCTAGCAACTTCAGAAAGTGCTTTCTTTTCAGCACGCTGAGCTACCAGGATATCGATGGCGAACCAAAGATAGACTAGTGCGAACCCCGATAGCAGACCAAGCATACCTGCCCAGCTATCGATGATTGCACCAACCATAGTACCCGCCAGAACTAGCGGAATACATAGTTTTGTGACAAATCGGAGAATATTTTTCCACTGAGTTGGTGTGCTATGTGCGCTCATGAATTTTCTTCGAAAAACGTCGAATAAGAGCAGGAAGGCTCAGATAGAGAGCAACCAAAGCTAGGACCAGGAGCCCTGCTCCGAGAGCGTCCTGGGTTTCATAAGGCAGTGCCACGACAGCAATGAGAGAAATCAGAACAGTGAAGCACGCGACCACCACAGAAGACCCCACGTGGCTTAGACCGACGTCGGTCAGCCGCTGGTAGACGTGGGTGCGATGCGGTTTATACCACTGCTCCCCCCGTGCCATTCTGCGCAAAAGTGTGAACCCAGTATCTGCCAAATAAATCATGACCGGCGAAAGAATATATTCAACATAGACCCCAGAGAGGAAGGCACCCACTGCCATGGAGGCAATAGCACCTCCCAGGAAGTAACTACCGGCGTCCCCCAAAAAGACATTTTTCCCGGTTCGAATATTCCAAGGCAAAAAAGCCACATATGCGAAAGCTACAGCGGCTCCCGCAGCAACGAGCCAGGGCAACCCGCTAATCCAGCCTGCGTAGGAATAGAATCCGCCAACAACCAATCCATGTAGACCAGAGATTCCGTTAACCCCGTCCATAAAGTTCACCACGTTGATATACGCGGCGACCGCAAAAACCCCCAGAGGTATCCACCAAATGGAGGTATGGAGGGCAAAAGTGATAGCAACACTGACTACGAGCCCAATGAGCAATTGCACCAGGAAGCGTACGCGAATGGAAACCCCGCGAAAATCCTCCATCCAGCCTAGGAAACCCGAGGTCACCATGCCGAATAAAACAGCTAATGCTACGGATCGATCGCTGGGAATGAGCCCGGAAACAAGTGCTACTAGAAAACCCGCCATAGCGGCCACGGCAGTTGCCAGACCCATGCCTCGGAAAACCGGTTCGACGTGAGAAGAACGCGCAGTTGGAATATCCACTAGATTCCAGCGGTGCAAGAGAGGTTTAACAAAAAACGGTAACAACAGGCCCAACACTAGAGCGACCAGGGCAGGAACCACCATCACGGGTGCTTGTATGGATAATCCCGGCATTATTGTTGCCCCCGATGCTCATCTCGCTGATAACCGCGCGATGCTAGATAGTTGGTGTGCCACGTAGAATAATCCAGTTCTTCCGGCGAAAGTGGCGGCGTTTGCGCGTGAGAAATATAAGGATTTTTCTCGCTCTGTTCCATCTTTTCGTCTTTGCCAAAGAGAACTTCTTCAAGCTTTTCACCCGGGCGCATCTGAGTAATTTCAATATCGACGTCGTACCGCTCGTAAAGACGGCGAAGGTTCTCCGCCACGTCGTAGATGCGTACGGGCTTGCCCATATCGAGCACCATGACATCCCCAGAATTCCCAATGGATCCTGCGAGCATGACGAGCATGCAAGCATCGGGGATAAGCATAAAGAATCGAGTCGCATCTCGGTGGGTCACAGTAATGGGTCCGCCGTCTTTAATCTGCTGAGTAAAGATGGGCTTGACTGAACCTCGCGACCCAAACACATTGCCGAAGCGAACCGACACATACCGTCGTCCGGTCTGTTGCCCGAACCAGCTGGTGAGCTTTTCTGCAGTGCGCTTTGACTGCCCTAGAGCTGTCGTAGGATCGGCGGCTTTATCGGTTGAAACATTAACAAATACTTCAACTTCAACTGAAGCTGCAGCTTCAAGCACATTTTTCGTACCCAAAGTATTAGTTTTCCAGGCTTCCTTGGGGTAAGCCTCAAGTGCAGATACATGTTTAAGTGCTGCGGCATGGAAAACTACGTGAGGTCTCCGCTCTTCAAATACCGCGTCGATAGCCTCTGCATCACGAATGTCTGCCAAAATGATGCAATTATCATCCAGGGCAGTACTACCCAGCAAAGAATATTTGCTTTCCATCAGCAAAGTTTCATCATGATCGAGCAACATCAGTTCTTCGGGGTTGTACTTGATAATTTGCCGGCACAATTCTGAACCAATTGAGCCACCGGCTCCTGTGACAAGCACCCTTTTCCCCGTGATGTAGGAGCTAATATCCTCGTCGTTGATGTCGTAATCAATCTTACCGCGGACACCTTCAATAATCATGCGGTTTGCATCTTCAGGCTCACCGTCAGATCCTGCAGTGAGTTCAGATATCATGCCGGTGATTTTGTGTACCTGCACGTCGAGTTCCCGCATCTTCAAAGCAAGGCGCTCAAATGATTTTTCGTGGGGGTCACTCATTGCATAGAAAACTTTGCTGACGCCATAGCGTTTGACTAGCGTGGGAAGGTCGGTTCCCCGTCCAATAACATTCACCGAATGAATACGAGCGTTACGCAGCGCAGGATCGTCGTCCACAATCCCAACCGGCATGTACTGGCTTTCAGGATCCGACATGAGAGAAGCGACCAACGACCGCCCTACAAAGCCGCCGCCATAGACGATAACCGGTTCACTTTTTTCCGAATCTGGACGATTCATAATGTCTTCAACAATGCGCTTGGCATAACGCATAATCATCATCGCCATGATGGCAAAAGGGAAAGCAATAATGACCACTGACCGAGGTACATCAATATGCCAGGCAAAAAGCAGAAGCACAATCTGAATGACGATTATGTCCACTACCACTACTGGGTAGAGCAGCATTGCCTCCGAAAAACTACCGTAGGAGAAACGGTTGCGGTAGAGCCCCAGCGCATAACCCAAACCCAGCTGAATAAGTACGGCCAGAGCAGCTACTATCACCAGCCCAGAGGGATTGATGAGATCAGCATCGCCATAGCGCAAAAAGAAACCAATAGGAAGAGCAATCAGCCAAGCCAGTGCGTCCAAGAACATCTGCACAAACCGCCACCAGGGTTTACGATCCGTATTAGGCTGTTCGACGACTGGAATAGATTGAGTCGTAGGAGAAGCCATAGACTATTTCTCCTTACTTTGAGGTTGCTCAGGGTTGGAAGCCACTGAGGATTCGGTGAAGAATCGACGGAACAATTTCTGCCTCAAGCTCAGTGGGATAAACCGATATGCCGAACGTACCAAGAGATTTTGTGCGACGCGCGGTGCGGAAACAACATGCCCACGATAGAGCCGTTTTTGCACCTGAATATCCTGTTTGAGTGCCTGCACTCCCCCGCGCTTTGTATATGCACCCACTTCAGTGCGGTACTTCACCAATGGTTGGGGTAGGTTCTTCAAACCATACCCTGCTTGGTTGAGCCTTGCCCATAGCCAGTAATCTTCTGCACCAGGTACTTCTTCATAACTACCTACCGATAGCACTGCTGACTTCCTGAACATCACAGTCGGATGAAAGATTGGATTTCGTTGAGGAAGCACACGGGCTATTTCCAAAGACGTACAGGTTGCTTTCCGCACAGCCAGCTCTTTTTGTCCTGAGGCATCTACTTCGTACAGAGCACTTCCCAGGACGGCAAGGTTGGTTCCTGTCATCGCCTCAAGCTGTTCCTCAAAACGCTCGGGGAGGGATATATCGTCGGAATCTGCTCGAGCCACAAGTTCAAACTTACAAGCCTGCAGTCCAAGATTGAGCGCTGAGGCTAAACCACTGTTTTCAGGTTGGCGGACGATAGTGAAATCTGTGAGTTTCTCCGAGACAGCAAGAGATTCCCATTTTTCAAGAATGGCGTTGAGCTCAGGAGTTAACGGACCATCGGCCACCACAACAAACTGATGTGGCCGCACTGTCTGATCTCGAAGATTTGAGGCAATCGCTTGGTCCAAATACAGGGGATTGTCCTGGGCATAAGTGCTCATCAGCACGGAAAACGGAGGATTTTCCTCTTGCTGGATGTTTTGTTCCCTCCATTGCTGAGCGAAGCGTGGAAACTCCAATTCATAGATCCCCTGCAACACTTCATCGTTAGACCGGAAAGGAACCAGCGCATCTTTGATACCCCGAGCAAGGTAAGTCAGATAGGTCTTCTTATCATCGGTACGCAACACCGTAGTAATCCACAGACGAAGGGTAGAACCCCCATACAGAAATTTTTCCAGCGGAGTGAGGGTACGTCGTCGACAAAAAAGCCACAACTTATTGCGTACGTCATTATAGAATCGCGGTCCCGGATTGAAATCAGTATTGCCCGCGCTCTTGGTGTGGTGAATAACCACAGATTGAGAAGTCGCGATAGCATCTCTGCCATGCGCTAACCGTGTCGTATATTCGAAGTCATCATTCCAAATGAAGAAATCTGCGATAGGTAAGCCTTCGCGGCGCATGACTGCCGCATCCATCATTACTGACACGAAAGACGCCGATCGAATTGGGCGTGCGCCCACGACTCTTGCCCGGGAAAATTCAGCAGCTGAAGCACCGAATTTAGTACGCATCGTATTCATCGGATGATCACGGCCATCTGTCCACTCCACCTTTGATGCTACAAATGCAGGATGCTCCCCATGTGCCCCTCGGTAGTTAGACCAGGCTTTGACAGCTTCACTCAGAGTACTCTCGGTGGGTTCTGTGTCGTCGTCCATGACCCAGACCAAATCAGCTTTATGCCGCACCAGAGCACGATCAATACCAACCGTGAACCCGCCAGCTCCCCCAAGATTTTTGGAAAGATTGACGATGTCGACAGGTAACGAATATTCCAAGCTCTCTAGATATTCTGCGGTACCGTCGGTTGAAGCATTATTGATAATTACTACTGCGGCAGGTAGTTGATCTCCAGATGCAATACCTTTCAAGGTCACCGGTAACAATTCCTGCCGGTTATACGTCACCACTACCGCAACAACCCGAGGGCTCGCTTCATGAGCCATTTCGCTCTGTATCTTAGGTGAAGTCATAACGAGGAGACCGATTCCTTTCGGTAGCCTGCATCCGGGGCAGATGCGGGAGAAACTCAAACTATCGCAGCACATACATCAGAAAAAATATTTGAGTTCAAAGAACTTACGATAGTTCAACTCATTTAGTTTACTGAATCGGTGCTCTGTGTTCACTCTGATTGCCTGTTCACTCGCTAAAAGTCTGCTGTGTTTAGTACAAATTCTCTGCAGATATGTGCGAAAGTTAGTCATGAAAGTTTATATAAACTCTTCTTCCCTTTGAAAGGATCGATATGTCGGTATCTGCATGGAAAGTAATCGGTGCAAGCGGATTTGTTGGGTCTTCGATTCTGACCCGTCTTAAAATTGATGGTATCGAAGCAGATCCCATCGAGGCCCCACGCCTGGCAACCAGCCAACGTGATGCAAATCAAATTATTCGCGATGCTCGCAAGCTCGAAGGCATTATCGATTCTCTTGCGGATTCTTTTGCAGGTGCCGAAGTAGTCATAAATGCTTCCGGCTTGGCAGCTCCGAACCAGCAGGACATAGCTCCCTTGCTGGGTGCAAACGCATTGCTTCCCGCCGTCATTGCTATTGCTGCTCAGCGTACCGGAGTGAAAAGACTCATTCATCTTTCCTCTGCCGCTGTTCAGGGGCCCCGCCCCGTTCTCGATGATTCTCCACGCACCGAGCCATTTTCTGCATATTCTTATTCCAAGGCACTGGGTGAAGATGTTCTCTTACGCATCGCAGATTACGTAGAAGAAAAAGCCGCCGCCGGCGTAGCTCCAGGCTCTGCCAATTCCTCGTTCCCCGCTGCCCCCTCGTTTTCTCCCGCTTCAGTTTCGGCTCACCACGCGTTAGAGACGTGCATCGTTCGTGCAACCAGCGTGCAAGGGGCAGGACGGCGTACCACCGAATCTTTTGCTAAATTTTCTTCATCTCCTTTGGCTTCAGTAGCCGGATCCGGCAGTTATAAATCCCCTGTTTCGTCCTCCTACGCTCTGGCAGAATTCGTTTCGATGCTCGGCCAGTTTTCCGGCGAGTTGCCGAGGATTGTGGTTCAGCCGTGGGAAGGAACCACCTGTGAATCTGTCATTGTTGACGCCGGACGGCGTCGCCCCCTCCACATCCCTGCCCCACTCTGCACCGTGGCAGTGAAAGCCGGGTATGCTCTATCCGGACTTTTGAATGATAGATTGCAGGGCTCAGTACGCAGGGCAGAGGTCATGTGGTTTGGTCAGGACGTCGACGATTCCTGGGCACGAGAGAATGGTCTGCTCCCCCAACACCGTGTACAAGAAGTCCTACGATCAGCCCATTTAGGGTTAGGCAAAAAATATGATCGAAAATTCAAAAAAGACAAATAGAACATCAATATATCGGGTGCATCAGTTCAGATGCACCCGATATATTTGTGAGGCCTTAGGCTACTCGTTAGATTTATGGGAATCAGCATCATCAAAGAGAAGTTTGCGGGCATCACTTTGAGAAAGTGGTTTAACGGCTGCTTCCCTTCGTGCGATTTCCTGGCGAATACTTTCCTTGGTGCGCATTTGATCTACGCGTGCAGTACCCTGCCCACCTTCAACAAGATGGGCATTGAAAGATCCGGCTGCAGGGGCAGAAGCACGCGGCCCATCGCCCAATCCCACTGGGGCAGAAGCTGTAGGACTCTCTGCTTCTTCAACCAATGAACTAGCTACCCGGCGCTCTTCCGCGCGCTCAGCAGTGGACTGTCGATTCTCGGCTTCTAGCTCTTCTTTAGTAATGATAGAAGGCACAACCTGCCGTAGCTCTTCCATGCTAATAGCACCTTCACGAACCACTACGAGTCGGTCTGCAGTGCAGTCAACGATAGTGGAAGGAAGCGCTTCTGCAGGAAGGGCATCTTCATGGGCTCCAATGGGGCGGCGTCCGCCATCAATAATAACTTCGACGTCTTCGCCCAATTGTTCAGAGGCTGCCTCAGCGGTAGTTGCAGCATGTTGCCCGGTCTTATTGGCAGAAGAAACCGCTAACGGCCCAATCTCCCTCAGAAGCTGGATTGTCAAAGGATCGTTAGGCACACGCAACGCTACTGTTCCCTGGGTCTCCCCCAAATCCCAGCTCAAAGACGGCTGCGAATAAAGAATGAGAGTCAAAGCACCCGGCCAGAATTTACGAGCAAGCGCAATGGCATCGTCAGAAACTTCATCGGCAAGACCGGGCAGAACAGCTTCATCAAAAATCAAAACCGGAGGCGGCATAGTGCGTGACCGCCCCTTCGCTGCCAGCAGCGTACTGACGCCGGCATGCGAGAACGCATCAGCCGCGATACCGTACACGGTATCAGTGGGTAGCACAATGGCTTTATTCTCGCGCAAAGCTACTCGAGCAGCCTCGATAGCTTCATTGCGAACTTCGGTAGTTTCTGTTGAATATACGGTTGCTTTCACGCTGTCATTCTCTCACGTTCAGAGCGGACACAATAGATAAGTGGTTCTGTGATATCGAAAAGAGTCGGAAGACTTAACCAAGATACCCTGCGGTATGGCGGGGTCTGCCCGTTAAATCATCGATAGATTCAATTCTTTCAAACCCAGACTCAGCCAAAATGGTTCGCATGTCTTCACGTTGGGTCTCTGCATGCTCCATGATAAGAAAACCTCCGGGTTTGAGGAGCTCAGCTGCTCGCTGGCAAATAGCGCGAGGAATCTTGAGCCCATCTTCGCTACCTCCGTACAGAGCCATCTGTGGATCGTGCTCGCGTACCTCGGTATCTTGGGGAACAGCACCGTTCGGAATGTAGGGCGGGTTCGAAGCAACAATATCGAAGGTGGATTCGTGTCCTGCTAGAGCACGAGTTGCATCTTCATGGATGAGTTTCACCGCGGTGCCCACAATATTGCGGGTGGTCCACGCTATCGCAAGCTCACTCAGTTCCACCGCAAAAACGGAATGCCCCGGGCGCTCGACGTCGATGCTGGCGGCGATCGCCCCCGAGCCGGTACACAAATCTACAATTTTCAGCGGTGATGTCTTCTGGGAATCCACTTCTGCCAGAACCCGGCTCACTAGCTCTTCTGTCTCAGGGCGAGGGATAAAAACTCCCGGCCCCACAGCCAGCTCTAGTTGCCTGAAATACGCGACACCGGTCAAATGCTGAAGAGGAATTCTTTGAGCCCTCTCAGCAATAAGGTCGGTAAACCCTTCGGGTGCAGGTGCTCCAATGAGCTCCAGACTCTGTACCCGACCCCGTGAAATACTTTCCCCGCTCGCCTTACTCATGCAGTATGCGGCCAAAAGCTCGGCGTCGACCCTAGGATTCTCTACCCCGGCTTCTGCAAGATACGCCGAAGCCCGGCGAAGAACTTCTTTAAGTTCTTCGCCGGGCAACTGCTCAAATGATTCTGCCAAGACTTAGTTTTCTTCCTGTCCCAGCTGCTCAAGACGGTGTTTCTCATCCACATCAATAGCAGACTGGATAACTGCCTCAAGGTCACCGTTGAGAACCGCATCCAGGTTGTAAGCCTTGTAACCGGTACGGTGGTCGGCAATTCGGTTTTCCGGGAAGTTATAAGTACGGATACGCTCGGAGCGATCCATCGTTTTCACCTGAGAATGGCGCTTTTCAGCGTTTTCCGCGTCAATCTGTTCCTGCTGCCACGCCAACAGACGAGCCCGCAACACGCGCATAGCGGCTTCACGGTTCTGAATCTGAGACTTTTCGTTCTGCATAGCAACCACAATGCCGGTCGGCAAGTGAGTAATACGCACAGCGGAGTCAGTGGTATTCACGGACTGACCACCGGGACCAGATGAGCGGTACACGTCAATCTTCAAGTCATTCTGGGAAATCTCAATTTCCTCAGGCTCATCGACCTCGGGAAAGACCAAAACACCAGCGGCGGAAGTGTGGATACGCCCTTGAGATTCTGTAGCCGGCACACGCTGTACGCGGTGAACGCCACCTTCATACTTGAAATGCGCCCACACGCCATCTGCAGGATCGGTAGAAGAGGTCTTGATAGCAACCTGAACGTCTTTATAGCCGCCCACGTCAGTCATATTGGAAGAAATCATTTCTGTCTTCCAGCCCTTAGACTCTGCGTAGCGAGTATACATACGCAATAGATCAGCTGCGAAAAGGCTTGCTTCGTCGCCGCCTTCCCCACCCTTGACCTCAAGAATGACGTTACGACCGTCATCAGGATCGCGGGGAATAAGCAGGTGACGTAAACGCTCGTTAGCCTCGGTCAACTGCTTTTCCAGCTCGGGAACTTCTGCAGCAAACTCGGGGTCTTCTGAAGCCATCTCACGAGCTGCTTCCAAGTCATCGGTGAGCGCACCTACGCGCTTGTAGGCTTCAACAATACCGTTCAGCTCCGAATAGCGACGCCCTAGTTTACGAGCCTTACCCTGGTCTGCGTGCACAGCGGGGTCAGCCAGCTGTTTCTGCAAATCAGCATGCTCATCAAGCAAAGACTGAATTTCGTACAAAATATGCCTTCTTTTAGATCAACGGGATTTAGTTCCCGAATGTCATCACATCAAAAACGCGGCTGAACCGCGCGGGTGCGAAAGTGCACTGCCCGGCATCGAAATAGAGCAGACAGTGCACTTTTTAAGTGTTAGTCGTTAGAGGAGGTTCCCAAACCGGACTTCTGAACGGTCAGCAAGAACTCTACATTGGACTGAGTCTCACGCAGTTTGGAGGTCAGAACGCCCAAAGCCTGCTCCTGATCCAGCCCTGCAAGTACGCGGCGCAAACGCCACATAATCTTGATTTCCTCAGAGGACAGCAGGTTTTCTTCGCGGCGGGTGCCGGATGAATTGACATCAACGGCGGGGAAAATACGCTTGTCCGCTAGCTGACGGGACAGACGCAACTCCATGTTGCCGGTTCCCTTGAATTCTTCGAAGATAACCTCGTCCATCTTGGATCCGGTTTCTACCAGAGCAGTCGCCAGAATGGTCAGCGAGCCACCTTCCTCAATGTTGCGGGCAGCACCAAAGAATTTCTTCGGTGGGTACAGCGCAGCAGAATCGACACCGCCGGAGAGGATACGACCTGAAGCAGGAGCACTCAGGTTGTAGGCACGGCCCAAACGAGTCATCGAATCCAACAGTACGACGACGTCCAGCCCCTGCTCTACGAGGCGCTTAGCACGCTCGATAGCAAGTTCAGCAACAGTCGTGTGATCGTCTGCAGGGCGATCGAAGGTCGAAGCAATAACTTCGCCCTTGACGGTACGCTGCATATCGGTCACTTCTTCAGGACGCTCGTCGACCAAAACCATCATGAGGTGAACCTCAGGATTGTTGGTGGTAATCGCATTTGCGATCGACTGCAGCATCAAAGTCTTACCAGCTTTAGGAGGCGAGACAATCAGACCGCGCTGACCCTTACCGATGGGAGCGATGAGGTCGACCACGCGGGTGCCCAGCTTCTTCGGCTCGGTTTCCAGTCGCAAGCGTTCCTGGGGATACAGAGGAGTCAGCTTGGAGAAATCACGGCGGTTCTTTGACTCTTCAGGCTCAAGACCATTGATAGAAGTCAGCTGAACTAGCGCATTGAATTTCTGGCGCTGGTTGTTCTTGTTATCGTTTTCACGCGGTGCGCGGATTGCGCCCACTACGGCGTCGCCCTTGCGCAAACCGTAACGCTTCACCTGGTTGAGGGAAACGTACACATCGGATGCACCGGGTAGGTAACCGGACGTACGGACGAACGCATAGTTATCCAGAACATCGAGGATGCCGGCTACAGGTACGAGGACGTCGTCTTCGGTGACCTCAGGCTCATCGTACTCATTAGTATTACGGCGGTTGCGGTTACGACGCTCGTTTTGGCGGTCGCGGCGGTTACGTTTGCGGTTGTTGCGGCTGTCGTCGTCAGGACCGTTGCCAAAGTTTTCGCGGTCATTTGAACGGTTGTTGCGATCGGAGCGATCGTTTCGCTCAGAACGATCGTTGCGTTCATTGCGGTCGCCGCGATCGTTTTTCTCACCGTTACGCTTGGTGCGAGTGCGCTTGCGGGAGTTTGACCGCTCAGAATCGGACTCATCGTTCTTCTCGGAGCCCGGCTGCTGGTTGTTCTGCTCAACAGGAGTCGATTCAGACTGTGCTGAAGAATCTGCTGAGTTGTTTTCGTCGTTCTGCTTCTCAGAAGAAGAATTGCGACGACGACGATCAGAGCGGGTTCGTGAACGACGGTTAGTGCGTTCAGAGTTGTCTTCCGAACCTTCGCCCTGCTCAGAGGAGGCATCTACCGATTCGTTTTCATCAGCTTTCTGCTCAGTATTCTGAACACCGGTTGAAGTTGCACGGCGATTACGACGCGCGGGAGCCTTCTTAGGCTCTTCTTCAGTTTGCGAAGCGTTTTCCGTCTGAGCACTGTCAGTGTTCTGCTCTGAGGCGGTCTCTACCTGCTCAGGGCTCTCCGCTTTTTTGCGGGGTGCACGTTTACGCTTCGGCTTCTCAGCACTCTGCGCATTTTCAGAATCAGAAGATGAAGCTTCTTGAGCATTCTGCTGTTCTACGCGTTCTGCGGAAGCTCCGCGCTGATGGTTAGTAATAGCGTCTACCAGGTCGGATTTACGCATACGGCGAGCGCCAGTAATGCCAAGCTGGGATGCTAAAGACTGTAGCTGAGCAAGTTTGAGGCTGCTCAATGATGGTGATTTGGTTTCTTCCGGAGCCGCAGTGCGGTCGGTGGATTCTGCCACGAAGGTCCCTTCCCCTCGAAAAGTTCGAAAAATCTTTCGGTTTGGCACATCAGATACGTGCCGTGCTCAGCATCAGATCAGCTGGCACACGGTGCAGGCATCCGCATGGGTATCTGAGGCTAATGCCTCAAACATACGAATAGCTACTTGAAGTAATGCGAAGAGTCTGCACGGCTATGCCCGCTCTAGAACGCATTACGTGATTTCATGAGAGGTACTTAAGAGAACCTCAAATAAAAAAATTAAATCATCACGATTCACACTACCTGGAAGCGGTAATTTGAACTCTGTGAGTTACGCTCTGCAAAAATTAATTTGCTGAGTCAACACGTAAAACTATAACACCTTCTGTATCGATGTTCACGGGTAGTACGCGCCAGGAAAGCTTTTCGCCGGCAAATGAGCCTACCTGTGGGTCATTTTGAGCGGCATCGATAGCGCTTATTATTTCTGTGCGTTCTTCCTCACCTCGGGCAAAAATGATGACGGTCGGCCCTGCCCCTGAAATTACTGCAGGGTATCCGCGTTCTCTCAGGGTTCTCACCAAGACGGCTGAAGGCGCCATTGCGTTAGCTCGGTAAGACTGGTGTAGGTAGTCTTCAGTAGCAGCCAGCAAATGTTCTGGGGCTTGGGAAAGCGCTTGAGTAAGCAATGCCGAACGAGCGGAATTTCGGGCAGCATCAGCGTGCGGCACGTTCTCTGGCAGTAATGCCCTCGCCTGCTTGGTGGGCACCTCATAGTCAGGAATTGCTATGACAGGCAGAATGCGGGGGTTTACAGCAATGGGCAGGGTTTCCCATGCAGAGGTGGTCCCCCAGGAAACCGTGAGGTGACCGAGCAAAGACGGCGCTACGTTATCTGGGTGACCTTCCATATCCGAGCAAATCTGCAGTATCTCAGCAAAGCTCAACCGCGCCGTCTTCGGGAGAAGTTCGTTGGCTGCGACGACTCCTGCCACAATGGCAGAAGCCGAAGAGCCCATCCCTCGCGAATGAGGTATCTGGTTGTGCGCTTTCAACCGGATACCCGGAAAGTCTTGCAGCCCGGCGTATTGAAAGCAGCTGTTTATCGCACGAATCACCAGATGATTGGCATCGCGGGGTATTTCTTCACTCCCCTGCCCTGAAAGTTCAAATTCTAGCCCCCGCGCGATGCGTGTGACCTCAATTTCATCGTAGAAAGCTAAGCTCAGCCCCATTGAGTCATAACCGGGACCCAAGTTAGCGCTCGATGCGGGTACTTTAACGCGAACGGTGGTACCCACCGGGATGGAATCGGCAGTCAGCAAGGAACAATCTTTCGTCGTCATGAAGGGATAATTTTGAACAGCTAAGGGGGTTATTTACCCTCAACTCGAATGACCGAAGCAATCGAGCGCACGGCGTCCAAAGAATCCACCACAGCCATCGTCTTTCTCAAATTTGAATCAGCTGCCTGATGCGTCACGATGCGCAAAGCTGCAGAGGACTGACCATCTTTTTCAAACTTGGTCTGGCGCATCGTTTGAATAGAAACACCGTGTTCAGCAAAAATCCGAGCGATATTGGCAAGCACACCTAGCTTATCTTCGACGATAAGTCCGACTGAATAGCGAGAGACCACTGCCGCCATCGGCGTCGACTGCAAAGCAGCATGGTTGGATTCAGGGACACCCGCACCGCCCAAAACCATGCGGCGAGCCAATGAAACGAAATCGCCCATCACGGCAGAGGCTGTCGGAGCACCGCCTGCTCCTGGACCGTAGAACATCAGTTCGCCGGCATTCTCTGCTTCCACAAAAACAGCGTTATAGGCATCATGAACCGATGCCAAGGGATGTTCCTGAGGAACCAAAGTGGGATTGACCCGGATATTGACGCCGTCGCCATCTAACTCGCAGATGACGAGAAGCTTGATGACGAATCCGTCTTCTTTAGCCGCCTGCACGTCGTGGGCAGTAATGGAGGTAATACCTTCGCAGTGAACGTCATCAATCGTAAATTCCGAATGGAATGCCAAAGAAGCAACTATGGCAGCTTTGGACGCCGCATCATACCCCTCAATATCGGCGGTCGGATCTGCTTCGGCATATCCAAGCCGCTGAGCTTCTTTGAGGACATCATCAAATTGGGCGCCGGTTGTATCCATTTGGTCGAGGATAAAATTGGTGGTGCCGTTCATAATGCCCAAAACACGCGTAATTTTATCGCCTGCTAGAGAATCGCGGAGGGGGCGCAAGATGGGGATGGCCCCGGCGACTGCTGCCTCAAAGGAGAGCTGTACACCGTTCTGATTCGCCGCTGCTTGGAGTTCCTGACCATGCTTTGCCAGCAGAGCCTTATTTCCAGAAACTACAGGTTTGCCAGCATGAAGCGCCCTCAAGATGCGAGTACGAGCAGGCTCAATTCCGCCGGTTAGCTCAATCACCACATCTGCCTGATCAATCAAGACCTCAGCATCATCTGTCAGCAAAGCTGCAGCCAGAGGTACCTGCCGGGGCGCTTCAGTATCACGTACGGCAATACCGATGAGTTCAGCAGGAACCCCAATGCGCTGGCGAATAAGATCGCTGTCTTCCAGCAAAATACGAGCGACCTGTGAACCTACGTTGCCCGCACCGAGCAAAGCGACCTTGATTTTTTCAGGCTGTGACATGTTTTTATACTCCTGCTTAGAAATGTTAGGGGAATCTTCCGATGCTCAGCATCGAAGACCTGCCAGATTAGACGAGCCCTAAATCCCGGCTCAGCATTTCTTCTTCAGTCTCCCCCCGAACCATCAGACGAGGAACGCTATCCTGGGCTGTTGCCACTACTGGCGGTTTAGTGAGGTAGTTGTAATTGGAACTGAGTGCATAGCAGTAGGCGCCTGTTGCTGGAACTGCCAGGATG